>CAJWEI010000085.1 GCA_913031285.1 uncultured Alphaproteobacteria bacterium
CTGACGTTGCGCCAGACGCGGTTGCATGGAAATATTTAACATATTACATCCACTTTATTTTTTACATGCAATAAGCATACCAAATTGCGACTATTTATAAATAATAGCAAAAGAAAATAAAAATTTAAAAAGTTATGTTTCTAGCCTTTAGTATTGAGATGTATTTAAAAGACTGCGATATATAGTGTTGAATAGATCTAGATCGAATTGCTTAGCGGAGGTTTTTGTGTCTACTGAAGATGAAACAAGAAAAGTTATTCGTGCGCCCTGTGGTCGCTGTATGTTGCTCCGCCTGTTTATATTAGGTGCTTTAACGATTGTTGCTGTCTGGCAGCTTGCACCGGATAGCCTATTTATTATCGCTCAAGTTACGCCTATGCAGGCTGCACTTTGTGCAGTGGGTGCTTTGGCATTTCTTGCGATTGCCAAAACTTTATTTGAATGGTTCGAGACCAAAAACTCAGAGGAGTGAATGCAAAAAGCTTCTGGCAGGTAGTGACTAAGATATACTCTTAATCAGAACTCGATTTCGATTTCAATGCGACGATTTTTCTCGCGCCCGGCTGCCGTATTGTTATCGTCTACTGGACGCGTCTCGCCATAACTGATTGCTTGCAAGCGTTCAGACGGTAGGGAACCGGATTGCTCTACTGCTTGCACCACACTGGAGGCTCGCGCCGATGCAAGATCCCAGTTGTCGCGATACAGCGCCCCAAAGCCGATTGGAACGTTGTCGGTATGGCCAGACACTTTAACAGTGCTATCATCCCCATCTGAAGCTTCCGCAATTTTGCCAACAATGCCTACGGCCTCTTCTGTGAGAACCGCCGAGCCGGACGAAAACGCGCCACCAGCCCCTAACGTCACAAAAACTTTGTTGTCGCGGCGCTCAACTTCAACCAGACCTTTGCCAATTTCCTCTTGCAGTGAAATTCTCAACTCATCCTCAGAGGTCTCGGCTTTTTCTTTCGCCAGCGCTTGCTTCGCATAGCTGTCCTCGTCATTGGCACCACCACCTGTGGCATCCTTGAGTGTTTCGAGTTTAGCCACCATCTCGATCAATTCAGACATTTGTTGATCAAGGCCGCCAAATAATACTTCGCTTTCTGATTTACCTGTCGCCAATCCCGCGACCTCCACTGCTTGGCCAACTTTTGAGAATTTTTCTATCAGCTCTGTAGGAGAAGACTCTCCAGCTTTCAGGTCTACGATAACCTTATCACCCATGGATTGGACTGCTATATCAACTGACTTGGCCATTTTTTCAATCGCTTCGGCAAGTCTTTCAGCATCGGATTTTCCTTCACCCTCGCTGTCTGATTGACCCATTCCTTCAGCGTCAGATTGACCTAACTTGTCAGCGTCTGACTGGCCCTGCGCCTCAGCATCTGCTTGGCCCTCGTTGGTATCATCGCCCTTGCCGTCGGCATTTTCACCGCCGATGCCCTCTTCGTCGCCTTCGCCTTCTTGCAGTTGGTCCGAGCCTTCGCTGTCTTTGCTGTCGGTCGGAATTTTCAGTTCGGGTTCAACTGTTTCGGTGGTATCAGATGTCACCTCTTTGGTTACTGAAGGCGAGGGAGACGGGCTGAAGCTCACCGTAAGTATCGTCGTACCTTTTGGCTGTTCAACAACGGGAACAATTTTTTGCACCCCGAACGCATCCTTCATTGAGCCCTGAATGGTTTTAAACTTCGGAACGTTCATTTCGGCAAATGACAAAATCAAAACGAAGAAGGCCATCAAGAGTGTCGCCATATCCGCAAAGGTTGCCATCCACGCGGGGGCGCCAACCGGAGGACATTTCGGGCATTCTTCGCATTCGTTTTCTTCTGGTGCTGCTTCTTCTGCCATGATTATGCCGCCGCTTCAAATTTCTCTTGAGCCTTTGGAGCCAAGAGGGAGACCATCTGATCTTGCATGTTACGAGGTGACTCACCTCTGGCAATCCCGCGAAGACCCAAGATAACAGTCTGCCGATAAACCACTTCATAAGCGGTATAATTCTCAAGCTTTGTCAGCATGGGCATGAATAAAACGTTGGCGATGATCGCTCCATACATGGTGGTCAACAAAGCCACCGCCATCGCGGGGCCAATTGAGGCCGGGTCACTCATATTACCAAGCATGATCACAAGTCCAACCAGTGTCCCGATCATTCCCATAGCGGGCGCAAGATCAATCCACGCTTTCACACAGCCTTGCATATCGCCATGGCGAACTTTCATAGCCTCAAGTTCTGCCTCCATTTGTCCGACGAGCTTGGCCTCATCTGCGCCATCAACTAGTAATTGCATGCCTTTCGCAAAGAATTTGTCCGGAGTTTCTTGGCCTTCAAGCGCCATCATGCCGTCCTTACGTGCCATCGCGGCCAATTCGACCATGCGTTCGATCATGTCTTCCATTTTCTTGACCGGTGGAAAGAAGCATTTACCCATGGCGCCAAAGTGCCCTAAGAAGGTCGGCAGTGTCGCTTGGTACATGACTGCGAAAAACGTTCCACCAATAACGATCAAAATAGAGGCGGTGTCGACAAACGGGCCAAGAGATCCACCAGCCAACATGGCGCCGATGATCATACCGCAGGCTCCGATAAGTCCGACGAGAGAGGCTATGTCCATTGTTCAAATTCCCTAGAAAGCATTGCGGTTTCGGCACAATAGATGCAAGCAAGATGCCATAACGCACGTGGCAAGCAGTTTTATTGCTTTGTTGTCTAAACGGGGGACCGGATGAATTTTTCAGTACTCAGAAACTTTGCCTATGTGATTTGCATGTCCGCTGCTTTTATGGCTGGCCCCGCGATCGCCGATGGCCCAAGATTGATGCACAAGGGGCCGATTGCCATCGACCTGCTCGGCAAACTTGAATGGATGCGCTGCAGCATTGGGCAGTTTTGGGAAGAGGAAACCTGTAAAGGCGAACCGGTAAAGCTGACGCTTAGTCAGGTACCCGAGGTGGCCGCCCGTTTTGAGGGGCTTGACCGTGGGGGCTGGCGGTTACCGACCCGGGATGAATTGGAGAGCCTCGTATCAGAAAACGACAGTCCGCCAATGATTAAGGTTAAAACTTTCCCTATGACCCCGCCTGAGGCTTATTGGACATCAGAACCCAATTTCTTTAACGCGCGCAACCATTGGGTCGTCAATTTCTATACCGGGTATAGTTATGGCCGAGTTTTTCCAAACCAGCCTCAATATGTACGTTTGGTACGAAACCGGAAAAAAATAAGATTTTAACCCTTCGCTTAGATTTTCCGCGCTTAATTTTGGGTGGGTGTTATCGAAGGACAATTAATATCGAAGCATTAATTAGAAAATTTTGCGCTAATCATGGCTGTGCCATATATTCGGGGAATCCTCTGTCGATGAACCAGACTTCATTTCTATGGGTTTGGTTTGTTAGTGCATGATTATACTTTACTTGGTTGGGGTTGGTCGCGACACATCTTTGTATATTTGTCTGCTTAACACACGTTTGAACCTGTCAAAATGTTGACGGGTTTTTTAGCAAATGATAGGATATTGACATAGAATGGGTCGAAATGTCTGTCGCGTGTGTTCTCTCGGCTGTTAGGTTGGACCGGCTGCATTATAAATTAAGCACTGGCTTTTATTATTGGCCCGGTCAAATTTGAATAGTAAGCTGGTTTCGCCTCAGATTAGGTTTTGTTTTGATCAATGCAAAATCATAACTTCTCTGTGATTAAGCTGCCAGAAATACCTGCGAGTTTTTCAAATGCTTAATTCACCAAAATAAACATCTAAAGTATTCATTAGGTTTTGAGAAAGGACCAAAGTTTTTCTACTTTTTTTAGTACCTTTGATTTCTATAAGATCGCCTTCCATAATTCTGGATTTTATAAACCTTTGTACCGTTAGCCTGGTCACTTTACGGGTTTCCATCTTGTCAATATAATCGTTTATCCCGAAGCCTGTATTTCCCTCCAGTTGTCCGATGATCATCAGTAATTCCCAAAAACAAATCTTTTCGTGCCATGCTGAAAGACTAGCCTCTTTATCCAGCGATATAATTCGGCACCGCTCGTTTTTAAAGTTATCTACTGTTGCATGTATATTCACTCTGAAAACACCAATTTACTATTAAAGAAATCTTCCACTCCTTATCCTTGCCATAAAGACGTTCATAACTGCAATACGGTTGGATAGACCCATGGTAATATTTGTGGATATCTCTAAATCATTGTGATATTAATAAATAATAAATCTCAAATAATAAATGGATGTATATTTATAGGATACAAGCAATTATCGTATTGTTAACTATCAGAAAGTGAATTCTAAATTAAGGTTTAATTACAGGTGCCTTTTCCCTTTAGTCGGGGTAATAATAGTCAAAAGTTGCTTTATTTCTGCAAACTAGTGATTTTATAAATTTTTTAAGGTTAAGGAAATAAAGGCCTGTGGATAATCATATTGAAGCTATGAGCGCTGCCACGAGGTTCCAACACGCCGTATAGCTGCAATCTGTCTTGTCGTACCTTTTGGCTATCGCTCTGAACTCTTTGATCTTTGCGAAGTCATATTCCACCAGATGGCGTCACTTGTAGCGCTTCGCATCATAATTTAGCTGGAGTTTACTGTTGGTTTTGGGCGGGATCACAGCAGTTGCACCGCGCTCATCAAATTCTTGTAATAGCCAGTCCAGAATAACTTCTGGCAGTCGGTTTGTGCCGCTGAGCTTTCGCCAACTTTTCTGTGCTGGCATCCTCAGCTTCAACACCATAGACAGTGCCGTTTTTCTGCTAAAACAGACCTTGGTCTTTCGGGTCCAGTTGCGCACGGTGGCGAAGACGCTCTCGACGGGGTTTTTGTCGTGCGGATGTGTTTCCAATGCTTGGCTGGGAAGTTGTAGAAGGTCAGTAACACGTCACGATCTTTGGTTAACTTTTTGACCGCGCGCTCGTATTTCACGCCTTAGCTATTTCATGCATTGGCTTGGGCATGACGCCGGTGATATTGGCCATTTTGTGGACCCAGCAACGCCGTTCTTTCGTGCTTGGGCACACGCCCCGCAGTGCGGTTCAAAAGCCCGATGCACCGTCACCAAAGGCCAAATCGGGCGCAATGGTTAGTCCCCGTTTATTCAGGCTACGAAGAGGACCACGCCAGCTGTCCACGTTCTCACGGAACCCATCCATGATACCAAGAACATCCTTTTCTGCGTATTCGTCTGCTCTAATAATTACCAACATACACAGGCGATCATAGTCCAGGCGCGGGTTGAAGTAGACACCCTTCGCTCAGAAATAAACATAACGCTTTTATGTTAGATTTCGCTTGCGCCAGACCTCATATTTGTATCACCAGGTCGCCTTTAAACGCGTGATTATTGAGGCGGACAATCCATCGGCATCCGGGCCCACCAACCAAGCCAGTGCCGCGCTGAGGTTCCCTGTCGAGATGCCTTTGTAAAGCCGCTCAAGTAATTCCTCCACAGACTTTGCTTTGCACAGATAGGGCGGGACAAGCGACGAGTTGAAACAGATTTACCCCACGGTCTCGTACCCGAGGACCGTGGACTGACACCTTGCCGATCCCGGTCAAAACTTCGCGTTCCGGCAGAAAACCGTGCCGCACCAACCGCTGGCGACCCTTGTCGTCCAAAAGGTGGACGTGACCTGCCAGGAACTCTGGAACCTCAGCGCGCACCGCAGTGGCCAGAAGCTCTCAGGCTCCTGCGCGCAGCACATCTGGTAACGGATCAGGTGAAAAATCGCTTGGTTTCGTGAAGTCGATAACTGTATTCTTTGTTATGTGGCATATCCTTTTCTCAACAAAAATTGCGGCGCGTCAACAACGCCAGGATATGCCGGCCATCCGGGCCGTCACCAACTTTCAACTATAACTCGTTTCTAGAGGCCGTGCTTGAAGTCGCGCCTTACAAAATCCACACAATCCTAATATGGTATCCAGTTTTGTGAGCAGCCGCGCAAACGCAACATGCCTTATTCTCTGCCCATGCGGTTTGACATGATCTGCGCAACAAACGGCATCGAACATCGCCTAACCAAGCCAAACCATCCATGGACGAACGGACAAGTCGAGCGGTTGAACCGCACACTCAAGGAGGCGACCGTGAAACGGTATCACTTTGACAATCACGATCAACTCCGTAGACATCTCTGCAACGTCCGTAATGCCCACAATTACGCATGCCGCCTCAAGCCACGCAACGGACTGACACCTGACGAATACAATTGCAAAACCTGGGCATCCGAGCCAGAACGGGCCGTCGTAAGTCCATTTTACCTGATGCCGGGACGGGGCTGTACCGCTAACTTGGTCCATGGAATCCACGAAAAAGGAGCAGGCTTGCAAATATTGGAACCAGCCATAGATACGGCAGGCCCAATGGGAACGATGGTGCTTACGGTGCTTGGTATGGTTTCTGAATTGGAATTAAGTTTTATCAAATAACTTTAACGCGCTGGAATTGAAGCTGCCAAAGAGCGTGGAGTTTACAAGGGTAGAAAGCAAAATCTTGATTATGATAAAGTTATAGAAATTAAGAAATCAGGCATGGGCGCAAGCGCAATTACCCGTGAATTGGGCTGTCTCAGAACAATGGTTTATCACGTTTTGAAATCTGCTTAACTTTGGCCAAGTAGAAGCTGTTTCCGTTTCGGGCAGACTGTGGTATTTTCGGTTATCAACTGGTGAAAGTTGGCAAACAATTGACAAACAGAATGCTCGCAGAAAAAAATACTGTAAGTATCTGATTTTAGCGGCCCCGTGGCTCAACTGGATAGAGCAGCCCCCTCCTAAGGGGCAGGTTACAGGTTCGAATCCTGTCGGGGTCACCATTAAAGGTAATAATATCAATATTTTATGTTTTTATAATTATACAAAAAGGCTAAAATAATCCAAAATTTGGGTTTACTAATCATTTACATAATTTTGTATAAATTAAACTATCTATGTGTTATCAGTAGGTTAGGAAATTATTTGATATATAGGTGACGAGCCTTGGTGGTAAAAAGAGAATATATGGATCTAAGAGGTGATGGGAGAATAATCCTATTTCTTAGATCTGAGGCCAAAAATCCAAAGTACTATGTTCGACTGAAAATCCCAAATTCAAAGGGTTATAAAACAGTCTCGACTAAAACGAACAATCTGATTGATAGTCAGAGGATCTCCTTGGATCTCTATGACGAACTTTATCATCAGATACAGGTTGGCGGAACTCTTCAGTCCAAAACATACAAAGATGTGTTTGATGAATGGAGCACCCATCGAAAAAATTCTTATCAACATAAACCAAACAATAGAACTAGTGAGTATGTCGCTGTGTACTCACTTGATTATTTTGGAAGTATGAAAATAAATAAGATCCAATCAAAAGACTTCCATGAATATTGGGACTGGAGAAAGCTCAATTTCAAACGGAAAAAGCCTTCTGATGACACTCTCAATAGAGAAAGGACATCCATCATGGGATTGTTTAAATTCTCTTATCAAAGAGGATACGTCACTGAACTCATTTCAATCCCAAAATTGAAAACCAAGGGTATTAATAAGAGACCAACTTTCAATATGGGTGAATGGAAAACCATTACCACAATGATGAGGAAATGGGTGGAGGAGGGCAGACCCTTAGGCCGTTGGAGGGAACGGTTCATTCTTCAACAGTATGTCTTACTGATGAGTAACAGTGGTGTAAGAGTTGGTGAAATGAGAAACCTCAAATGGGAGGATGTGTCATCAGTTGACACTGATGAGGGAAAGCAGATCGTTCTTAGGGTAAGCGGCAAGGTTGGAATGAGGGATGTCGTTCTCAACCCAAATTGTGAAGTTTATCTTCGGAGGTTATACGATCTGAGAAAGGATGAACTGAAGGGCAAAAGGCCTACACAATTTGAATATGTTTTCCTGAGCCGAAAGACTATGAAACCCTACACATCATTTAAAACTTCTTTTAATGGAATGTTAGAATATTGTGGCATTCCGATTGGAAAGAATGGGATGAACCGAACCATCTATTCACTCAGACATTTCTATGGAACTGAACGGCTGAAAGGTAATATTTCGCCATATATTTTGGCCAAACAGATGGGCACTTCAGTTGAGATGATTGAAAAGCACTATGGACATATTTTGACCAAAGACATCATTGCGTCTATTAGAAAAACAACAAATCAAAAATCATCAAATATACAGACAGAAAACTCTTACCCATTTGATTGATACAAGTAGCGATAATAGAAAAACTAGTAAAAGTGCTAGTTGGGTATCAGACATTAACTTTTACTATTTTTTTAGTAAAAACAATAGGTAAAACTGTAGTTTGGTCAACTTATGACCCGTTTGAGGTTGTCGAAATCTTCAAAATAAATTTTTTAATCGAGCGAACTTTCTGGCTTCTGCACAGTCCCCTAAATAAACACTCCCATCTTCTGGCTGAACTTACAGTCTGCCAGATCGCAACTTTCTATATCAAAATCGCCCCTCGTCGTAAGAAACTGACTTATGTCTAAATCAGGGAATAATTTTTCCTTAATCCGAACTAAAGTTCGGTATGTTGTGCTGGTCCGAGGCACTGAATTAGGAGAAAACTCATTACGCCCCTTCCTGCCATTGGTCACATCACTTTTGGAAACTGGAATTTTTAATAAAGTCGTTAACATCTCGGCGAAGTCTTTTGCTTTTAACTTTGACTTTGGAAATACTGTTTTATTTCCCATCGCCTGATACCTGAGTTTATGGCAGCCGCCTTTTCCTACTTTCTGTGCTATGATTATCTGTTGTCTAAGTCTTTTTAGAGGGCCATTTTCTTTGCTAAGATAACTTCCCGCTGCCTCGTTTTCTTTGTTCATTACTGACAGACGGCCTTCAAAATATTCTTTAAAACTTTGATACTGCTCTAGAGACTTAAGGACCTGATACTTTTCTTTATTGTAATCTTCCCAGATTGATCTGATTTGCGTATATTCGTTTAGGTTTTTCCAGGGTTTTGTGGAGAAGAATAGGTGTTTTTCACAATTTATATTGGGTAGCTTAATATTGGTTTCCCCAACATAATGCGGGCGCCGTTTCCAATCAAATTCCATCGATAAACGTTTTAACACATCCTTATCAATGAAGTCCCAACCATTCTCATACATGTCTCTGATGCCAACACCTAATTTCAAGGCCAGTTTTTGATTGGGATCTCGCTCAAGGAATAGCTTTAGAATTTGATCGTTTTCTTCCCGCTTTGAAAGTAGCGTAGAGAGCTTAATACCTCCTTTGGCCAAAACACACCGATTATTCTCTTTCTTGGCTTCTACGGGGCTCTCAGCAAGTCTCCAGTCGGTTTCATTAGATTGAGTGATGGTTGCTTGACCTCTAGTTCTCCAACCCAATGGACGCTTGATGATATGTTTTACTTCATAAATTTTCTCAGTGTCAGATAAAATTCTTCTTGATGACTTATAATAACGGCTCAGGATACCTTGTGTTGCTTTCTCCATTTGCTTTGGCGTGGCTGTGGTCAAGAAGCCATCCGTTGTAACACTAAAAATATCTACATCTTGTGGAAGATTATTCATTATCTCGCTTAGAGTGCCTCTACAGAAAGCTGTTATGAATGATGCGTAAACTGGATTGGTAATTTTACTTGGTTCTAATTTTTTGGTGGTCTTATCTCGCAGATCATAAATTCTTCGTTCTCTCAATCCTTGTGCTGTCTTGCCGTAAGTGGAATTAACTAATTCTTTCCAAAATAGATTTTCCAAACTGCCTTTTGGGTGCTTTTTTCTTTCTTCAATACATCTGGTTGTGAAACCTCGGAAAGGTCTTTCCATCCCTTTACTGTATCCGTGCCGCTCGCCACCAATTTTAAGACCATGCTTTAGGAATATCTGGCAACCCAATCTCTGTGCTAACCGTATTTCAGAGATATGTGTTGAGGCAAAACCTTCTCTTGGAAATATTAAGCCAGTTTCTGTCCGCACTGGCAAACAGGGAAACCTTACGTCTTCGTTAAATTTGAACTCCACTTCAGCAAAGACCAAATCTGCAGGTGTGAATTTTGTCTTATTATCTCTTTCTTGCAGTAATTCGTCCGTGTCTCTGAGTTCCCTTATGTCATTCCAAATGGGTCGTCCTATTAAGGTCATTGCTGATGGATATGCTGATGATAGATCATAATCATACCAGATGGATTCATACGAGGGTCCAAACCAGAATTGTTCGTTTCGGCCTCCGTGATAGCACTCAGTCAGAAAATTTGTGTTATAGAATAGCTTCTTTTTTTCAGTGTCTTTTTTGGTTCGGATGTACCTATTATATTTCTTGCTATAATAGCGTTCGACGACTTGCTCTTTTCCTACAACCTCGTAGGGGTCGATACCTTTATTCAGCCAATACTTTCTTATTAAATCCACACCGATTTGTGACAGAGTGATGGGTAATTTGAATTTCCCTGTGTGTTCGTGATAAAGATGGATCATCTTTGCAGTATATCTTGCGCAGACCTCAGCATCTCTGATGGCGTATTCACGGAACATCGCCCAATTGCTTTCCATGAATGCTTTCATATTCCTTTTCAGGTTAAGTTCTTCTTCGGGATCTTGGGACAATTGTAATTTTTTGAATCCAAGAACTTCACCAAGGTTCTCAAGTTTGCCCTTTCCTGTTGGGGCTAATGTCAGCGTGTCTCGTATTCGCACGCTTAGCTCTACGCACTCTCTGAATTCATCATCGTAGAGTGTGACAGGAATATCTTGCTTTACGTTAATGAAGACATTCCGAACATTATCTAGATTGAGGTTTGATCGAGTGTTTTTTGAATCGTCTTTAAAGTCCTTGAAACCCGGTATGTCTGCTCTGGTGAAGTGAGCAACAAGATATAAGTCCCTTGGTATGCGAATTTTGGAATATTGGTTCAGACCATCGCCTAAAGCAAAGCTCACAAATTCTGTTAGAGTTAATCGATCTGCGACTTTGCCACTTTCAGGAATAATTATCCCGTTCCAATTTGTTTCGCTCCCTAAATTATGATCCTCAACGATCATACAA
This sequence comes from uncultured Alphaproteobacteria bacterium, assembly GCA_913031285.1. GTDB lineage: Bacteria > Pseudomonadota > Alphaproteobacteria > Rhodobacterales > Rhodobacteraceae > LFER01. The sequence goes on from CAJWEI010000085.1 coordinate 11,022, forward strand.
TGATATTGATATGAAAGGACTTCATTCTCTTCAATGAGGTCTGCATCAAATGGATTGGTTACCCTTTGATATTCAGTATCAAAGCCAATCACTAAATATGGACGATTTCCTTTGAAATTACCCGCTACTTTGGGTGAAAAGTTAATTTTTGAAATTGGATAGCTTCTTCTGTCTTCTCCCATAAAATTGGGACTAATAAGGTATGTTTTCGATAAATGGTTAACAGCGCTCATAGCCTTAGTGTATCAAAGTTTGATTTCTAAAAGTAGAGAAAATGAATGCGTAGTGAACGTATTTTTAGATTTCGTCCCTACAAAATAACGCTGCACTGCTAAAAAGTGGTGTAACAAAAACCTCAGTGAGAATGCCAAAATTTGTTATTGAAAAGGTTAGGCTTTTTAACGTGATTTCTTTGTAACAAAACCATTTGTTTTTGTTACTATGTTAGACTGATAGCCTGATCTATTCATGTATTATTTTGTATATCACACCTTATATGTCTGTATTTTAGCCTCTGGCAGACGGTAACATTAGTAGTTTGATCTGGATCAGGAAGGCCATGCTGTGAATGAATAGGTGGAAGTCTATAAAAAAAAGTCTTCATAATTATTTTTACAAAAAATAGTTGTTTGGGGTTACTAAATCAGCCAGCTATTCCTAGCGGTATCAGCCATCCACCAATGTGCAAATCATTGCGTGCTGACTAATTCTATCCCTGCAGCAAACTTAGAACGTTCTGCTTGGATGCATTAGCCTGTGCGAGCA
>CAJWEI010000086.1 GCA_913031285.1 uncultured Alphaproteobacteria bacterium
TTTTTACAAACCATTTTGTGGCAGCTCTCGAACAGTATTTCTACGAAAAAACCATTGTAGAGACCACTCACCATGTTCTGATTATTGATACCTTAGCATTGGCAATGGCAGGAATTGGGGATGAAAATAACAGTGGAACAATGGGCCAGGTTATTGATTATTTCCGTAGGATCAAGGCTATAGGTATATCAATTATTTTTATTCATCATTCTGGTAAAGACCCCTCGAAAGGGCTTCGGGGTCATAACTCGTTGGAAGCGGCTATAGACAATGGGTTTTTGATTGAGAAAAAACCCAATATTAGCCAAGTCATAGTTAAGCAAACACATTGCCGCAATGGTCCAGCCGATCAGAGGTTTATATTGGACCTGCGTACCGAGTTTTTAAAAGATGAGAGCGACATCAGAGACCTGGGTTTTTCAGTTCCATACTTGGTATTTGCGGAAGATCGTCAAGCTGACAAGGAAAAACCAAATAGCTTTAAAGGGCCAGAATTAGTGCTGCTTAGATCCCTACAAAACTTACTCAATGAAAGCCCAATAGATGTCCAAACCCTGCTGGAATTACCGAACAGTACATTAGCAGTTACATCAACAGACTTGGAGGAACACTGCCGTGAAGCTGGGATTTCACCAAACGGTAAATCTAAGTCAGCTCATAAGAAAGCCTTCATACGCGCCAAAGATGGGTTACTTGAAAAGCAGTTGATAATTGAACGGCAAGGCTTCATTTGGCCGAATATCAAGCCAGTTACAACTGGTGACAAATCGTGAAATGACGCCACACGCAGACCACTGCATGGTGACCCCCCCAATAGGGGGGTGTCCACATTTGTCTATTGGCTGTTGTCTCGAAAAAGCACCCTAGAGTGCCTGATATGCAAGCCACAGGACTGAAAACCTGCTCCTCGGACAAATAGAACTGAGCGTGGGTCTCCAGATTACGCAGGACCCAGACGGACAGGACTCCCCCTATAAGCGTATCCATTGTCCTGCATTGAGGCTGAATAGGCCAAGGTACCCTGGGCCCTTTCACCGAAAACCCATCGGAATTACAGGACAGCACCTGTACACCCCCCATTTAGCCATGTCCTGGCAACTACCTGTGCGCTAGGTTTGGGACGTACAGACTGATAATATATAGGCCGGGAGCATATCGAAAAAATTAACGATAAAGCCATCTCAACTTTCACATTTAGGCCAAATAAGATTAATTTAGTTGATGTTGTCTTTCACTGATACGCATTCATAGAAATACATCCTATGAAATAGACTATCTTCATTATTACCAGAATTCGTTATTTGCAAAACCCATTGGTCAGATTGGTTCCTGTGAAAGGTAATCGACTTAATATATTTTTCGGTTACGCCAAAACCCTCGAGAAAAACTTGTCTTCCAGATAAATTATGGAATGAGTCTTTGATAAGCTGGTAATCAGGATTGTCTTCATCTGTTGTAGAGTCAGCTGGGTAATGGTGAAAAACTTCACCGTTTGAATATAGAGAAAATCGACTATTTTGACTGTCTGTTGCGGCACCATAGCTATCAAAAAAGTTTTTCTGAAAGTTAGTTTGCGCGGCACGCACGTTTTCACAAACAAGTTCTAAGCTTTGGGCCGCGGCTAAATTTACGCCAAAAGAAGAAAAGAAGAGTCCAAGAATAAGCAGCCAACTTTTAAAATTTAGTGAACTAACTTCCATAGTCTTCGCCCTTGCTAGTTAAAAAAAGGCTAAGGTGCCATTTAAGCCTTTTCAATCCTTTTATTATGATGCGTATACGGCGGTCACCTCTTAGGAAATTATTATTAAAATTAGCACACAGTGCTCTGCCTCTGGCGTTCACCTCAAATATGCGGTATAATACTACCCCATGAATGGTGATGGCGCGAACTTAGCTTACCTTAGCCTTCAAAAAGGCATTCCTTCGCGTTTTGAACCCGCATGGCCGGGCCAGCGGTGCGGGGCAAGGACGCGTCGGGGCACAGCCTGCCTTAAGGCTGCCCTTAGAGGCAAAACACGCTGTCAGCTGCACGGTGGACGAAGCTGTGAAGCGACGACAGAGGATGGACTTGACAGACTTGCAGCGTCAAAAACAAACCACGGTCAGTTCACAAAACAAAAAAGAACATAGGCCAAGCGTCGAGCTGAAACAGGGCGTCAGGTTCTAGCTAAGTTAAGTAGGATTGAAAACCTGCTAATAGCTGAGCTTCTTATGCCTGATGATTAAGTTATTTTGCAAAAAACTCGTTAAATATTTTATGTTGAAAATTAATTAGAGTTATAAAACATAAGTATTTCTGACAGTATTAAACAATGAAAGGTTGGGTTAGGTTGCTTTCTGCAATGCTGAGGGCACGGCTCAATACAGGTTCATGTGTTTTTTGGAACATTCAATATACATTACGTAGCAGGGTGCAGAATTAGATGACCAGCCTCTTTGAGAATTCTCTCTGCAATGTTGGCATCCTTTGACTTCAGCAAGATGATATCACCGTCAAATGTGGATAGCACAAACACACCCATTCCATTCTCAGACAAGGGTCGAACAACTGCTAGGATTATTCCGGCAGCCTCGAATGCAAAGGGCCCAAGAAATTTGTAGCAGGTCCACCCAATTTCTGCCCGCACACCGGGCGGTACACGTTCAGTTAGACAAACGATTGATAGCTCTTCATCAGTGCGGGTAATGCTAACGAAACCTCTACCATCAGCCCAAGAAGGTATAGCGTCATCCGGATTAAGTCGAGAGACCGTATATGCACCTTCATTCTGTTGAAGCGTTATTGATTGCGACATTAATTAGCTTCTCCATTTTTGACTCATTTGGTAAGCGTAGTATGTTCCACAAACATCAGGATGAGGCCTAAAATGGCGAAGGCGGCTCCCAAAAGCTGGGTCAGACTAAGCGGTTCGCGAAAGATGAATACCGATGCAATAACGACAATTACAATCGTTGCGCCAACTATGAAAGGAATAATCACGTACGTTGGCAATTTCGAACTTCCAATCCCTGTATGTCCAAATAGATAAAGATAACAAATTTCAGCGCCACCGATGCAAATCCCAGCCAATATGGCCCAGAAAAAGGTAGGTTTATAAAGACCCAAGATAACAGTACCACCCGCCACAAGGAAGATGGCAAAGCTCGTCGACTTCGCAAGTGCTGCGATCTGGACTGCAATCGTGGCCATAATGGTTGTGTTTGCCGTTACAGGGACGTGATCGCCAGAAACCTTGATAAACAGGTTGTATTCAGCATAAAGGAACGCAGGGACGATTAGGATAAAATATTGAGGCATATTTTTTTATTTTAAAAAACAAAGTTAATTTAACCAGTTCCGAGAAATGAGCCGGCATGAACTTAAGAGATAAACCGATTATCGCAAGAACTCCCCGCCATTGACAAAGAAAGTTGTTCCAGTTGTGAACTCGGCACCCAGAATACAGTCTACCATATGGGTAACGTCATCATGGGCCCCAAGCCGGTTCATCGGAATACCGCTGAGAACATTTTTAAGCCCTTCAGATGTGTCAAGTGAATAGCGTTCGCGAACCTCTTCTGTATCAACTGCACTGGGGGTCAGGCAATTAACCCTGATCTGGGGAGCAAGTTCGAGCGCCATGCACTTAGTCAGCGCCAAAATACCGCCTTTAGCACTACAAAAATTTGCACCATTCTTTCGGCCCTGAATACCGCAGGCTGCCCCAAGGTTGATGATAGATCCATTGCGATCCGCAATCTGGTGGACAAATTCTTGACTGCAGATAAACGTGCCTTTGAGATGAGTATCTATAACTGTTTCCCAGCTTTTATCCGTCAGTTCAAGGAAGGGCGCGTCGCAATTGACCCCAGCACAGTTGATTAAAACATCTGTGCCACCATACACCTCAGATGCCCTGCCGAAAAGTGCCTGTACATCCGAGCGATTTCGTACATCGGCCTGAAAAGCAGTAAGATTTCCGACCCCGTGAGACTCGCACACATTTTTCATGCGCTCCGCCGCATCTGGGTCGCGGTAATTCATAACGACATTATGGCCTTTTGCGATAAAATGCTGGGTCAAGGCAGCGCCAAGTCCTCGCGTGCCTCCTGTGATTACGATTGCATTCATTCTCGTTATCCCTTTCGGTTTAAGTTCCGGTTAATTAACACTTCAACTCAATATCCAAGCAGGGTTGGAATGAAGAGCGTGATCTGAGGTACGTAACTGATCACTAACAGGGTGAGTAGCAACACACCGAGAAAAGGCAGTAGGGGTTTGAACACTGCCTCAATCGGCAGCTTACTTAGTCCGCAGGCGACATAAAGGCACACTCCAACAGGCGGTGTAAACAATGAAATTGACACATTTGCGGCCACAAAGATGCCGATATGGATTGGCTCCATTCCCAATGCGACACCTGCTGGTACGAGGATTGGCATCAGAATAATAATAGCCGGTAATGCATCCATTATCATTCCAATGATAAAGAAGGTCACATTTACGCAAATGACAAAAATAATCCAGTTGCTAGTATATCCAGCGATGAACTGAGCAATCTGGTGAGGAATACGCTCAAAGGCAAGCGAAAAAGACAGTGCGGATGCCATGCCAAGTACTAGCATGACAATACCTGTCAACTTTGCAGCCTGCAACAACACCCCCGGTAGATCGGTTAGCCGCAATTCCTGATAAATAATTATTGAAACAAAAAGGCCATAAACGACGGCAACTGCCGATGCCTCGGTAGGTGTGAATATACCACCAAGAATGCCGCCCAAGATGATCACTGGCATCAGAACGGCTAGTACTCCATCCTTCATCACAGCTAGTTTTTCGCTGATATTCATCGGATCACTGACCGGAAGGTCCAATTTACAGGCGTAGTAATAGCATAGAGCCATAAGTGCTATGCCATTAAAAATACCTGGCAAGATACCGGCGGCGAACAACCCGCCAATTGAGATTCCAGACACGATGCCGATAATGATTAGGTCGATCGAGGGCGGAATTATGGAAGCGGTTGCGCCAGAGGCTGCTAGCAGCGCAGTAGCAAATTCAGGAGGGTATTTGCGTTTGAGCATCTCAGGCATAGTCGTTGATCCAATGGCTGCCGTGTCGGCGCTGGCGGATCCACAGACCCCTGAGAAAAACATCGTCGATAAAATTACCACGAACCCAAGTCCACCCCTGATCCTCCCAACAAAAACCAGAGCCATGTTCACGATGCGTCGGGCAATGCCGCCATGTCCCATGATGGTTCCAGCAAGAATAAACATTGGGATAGCGAGCAGCGTAAAGCTATTCATACCATCAAGAATTTTCTGTGGTCCAAGGATCAGGAATTCGGGCGATAGAAAAAATAGCCCAGCCATCGCTGCAAGGCCAAGCGCCACTGCAATCGGAACCGACAGAAGAAGCGCAAAGATTAGGACTAGTCCCACAGTCAAAGCCATATGCTTATCCCTCTTTAGCTCTTTCCGGTGTACCAGCGAGGCATCGCCAGATGTCTTTCATTGCTTCGAACAATATGAGCGCGCTGCCAACTACGATTGAGGAGTAAGGGATCTGCATCGAGATCTGCAATGTTGGAGCGGTGTGTCCTGCAACACCTTTTACAAAGATGATCGAGTAATACAACAACACTGCAAAGAAAGCCGCCACAACTATATGAATGGACGTTGAAACTGCCCTTCGTAGTTTTTCTGGAAAGCGGCTGACGACGACCTGAAGCGCGAAATGAGCTTTAATCCTATAGGCATAGGCCGCGCTTAGCATTGAGAGCCACAAAAGAAGAAAACGTGCTAATTCTTCTGACCATGAAAGGGATTGTTGAAGCACGTATCGCGCAATCACTTGGCTGAAAACAACAACAGTCATAGTCACCAGAATGGCACAGATCACTGTTTCAAGCGGATGCCGCACTGCCGCACGCATGGGTTTGAGAATGTATGTTAAACATATCATTTATCGTCTACCATTATGATTTGGAGCTATCTTATTATTGGAAATCTGAGTTTTAAGAACCTGAGCGGAGCAACGCGCCGCCCAGATTTTGGTTGAATCAGATATCCAACCCCAGTTTTTTATTGGCTGGCAAGTTCTGTGATAGCAGCAATGCCACCAACACTTTCCGCGTTTTTCTCATAAACGATCGATACTTTCTCGCGGAACGGTGTCAGATCCACTTCGTGGAATTCAAGACCCTTTTCCTTGAGCTGTGCAAGCGCGTCATTGGTCATTCCCGCCATCGCTTCACGCTCAGCTTGTGTACCGGTTGCCGCAGCTACACGAAATTTTTCTTGAAGATCTGATGGAAGTTTTTCGATCTGTGATTTGCTGCAAACAAGTGCAGCAGCTAGATACATATGGCCCGTTAGTGAAACATATTTAGTCACCTCGTAGAAGTTTTCTACTAGTAGATCAACATGGTCTGATTCAGCGCCATCAATAACACCTTGCTGCAATGAAGTGTACACTTCGCCGAATGACATGGGTGTGGCCTGAGCGCCAAGCGCATTAAATGTGTCAATCAAAACTGGGCTGCCCATCACGCGTATCTTCAAACCCTTCAGGTCATCTGGAGATTTCACCGGCCGCTTACCATTCCAGACATTGCGGATTCCAGCAAACCACCAACCCAGCACTTCAGCGTTCAGGCTAGCTTCGACCTTACCCGCGATCCGTTCTCCCACAGGGCCATCCACAACTCTGTAAAAATGATCCATATCGTTGAACACAAATGGTAGATTAAGCAGATCAGCCTCCGGAACAAACGGAGCAAGTCCGCCACCAGCGCTAGCAATCGTACAACCAATAGTACCCTGTTTGACCATCTGACTGGCAGCTTCTTCTGTACCAAGTTGTTCGCCTGGGAAAATCTGAACCGTAACGGCCCCACCGGTACTTTTCTCAACCGCTGCCTTAAGAGCTTCGGCACCGTCTTGGAATGGGTGTTGTTCCGGGCCATTGTGGGCCAGCTTCAGCGTATAATCGGCGGCATGGGTTGTACCTGCCATCGCAACTGCAAACGCCGTCGCAATAAGGTAATTTCCTATGTTTTTCATAATAGTCTCCCTTTTTAAAGTTTAAGCTTGATTGTGTATTGGTTGGCTTGTCTAAGGTAGGTAGTTTAAAACCGTGTCAGTGGCCCAAAGGCTTATCTATTGCACCTCCCCAAATGTCGCCGACAGTGAAACCATCTGGAAACGGATCGTCGGGGTCGACGACGTAACTGGCAAATCCCGTAGTCCAGGCCTGACCGCGAATTGTGGGAACAACTGCTATCTTGCCGTTCACGTCCTCGGTACGTATGAGCCGTCCGGTAAAAATTGTCCCAAGAATTCCCTCATGGTGATAATCCTGATCAAGCGGAAGTTCTCCCTTGGCATAGAGCGCTGCCATCCTAGCACAGGTGCCGGTGCCACAGGGCGACCGATCAAGGACGCCTGTCCATGTCGTGGGCCGATCCCAGTCAAGCTGGCCAGTCGAAACCACGACAGCATTTTTTGCGTCAGCACCCTCTGCGGTAGGCGTACCTGTCATCACACAGATCGTGACACCTGAAATATTTGGGTTTTCTGGGTGCACACAGGGAAGTTGTTCGCGCGCCGCGGCTTTGATCATCTCACCCGCACGGGTGATCTCTCCAGCTCGGTCAGGTTTTAGCTCAAGGCCCAGTTTTTCAGCATCAGTAATGACGTAGAACATGCCGCCCCAAGCTACATCGACAACGACTTTTCCCAACTCCGGTACTTCAATCGTCTGGTCAAGGTGCACGGCAAACGATGGGACATTTTCAAATGTCACTCCCTTGACCTTTCCGTCTGAAACCTCAGCGTCTATCGAGATGAGACCAGCTGGCGTTTCTAGTTTCAATTGGGTCACAGGTTCAGTTGAGGCAACCATTCCCGTTTCGATCAGGGCCGTGACGACACCGATAGTGTTTGAGCCGGACATGGGCGCGTATTCCACCTGCTCCATGATTACAAAACCTGCATCGGCCTCAGGATGCGACGAGGGTAGGATGAGGTTGCAATTTGCAGCTGGATAACCGCGCGGTTCGCGCAGCATGCGCTTGCGCAGGTCGTCTCCCTCGGTTTCAAGATAACGCATCTTATCAAACATCGTTTTGCCAGGCACGTTTAGCACACCGCCCACAATCACCCTAGCGGGTTCGCCACAGGCATGCAGGTCGATTGCTTGGATCATGCGTGAAATTTTCAATTTTCATCTCCCCAGGTAACTTGCATCTTCATCCAATCAGCAGTGTTGTGAAAATCAGCTACTACGCTGCCTGGTGGCACCAGCGCATCACAGGCCGCACGGGTATCATCACCAAGCTTCATATCAATCACCGGCAGGAGGTTTTCCAATTGCGGCACTGTGCGCGGCCCAATCAGCGGTGCGGTAATACCCGGCTGATCACGGACCCAGAGGATGGCCAACTGGGCAGGCGTCATACCGTTGGCCAGAGCGATGTCGGTGAACTTAATACCAACCTCAATACCTTTCTGTGTTACCCGGTCAGCGTAAAATCCACCGCGCAAAGCCGCGCGAGAATTTTCTGGAAATGTGTCAGCCGAGCTATAACGCCCAGCTAGTACTCCCATTGCCATCGGCGCCCAAGCTATTATTCCCAGCCCGTGTTTTTGACAGAGGGGCACAAGCTCATTTTCAATCCGACGGTCAAGAAGGTTATAGGGCGGTTGTTCACAGACGAACCGCACATAATTTTTCAACTCACTGACCATGATTGCTTCCATCACAGTCCATGGGGCATGGGTCGAGCAACCGATATAACGCACCTTTCCCTGCTGAACTAGATGATCGAGCGCGCCGATCTGCTCATCCCAAGGGATATCTGGCGATGGGCGGTGGATCTGGTAGAGGTCAATATAATCGGTACTAAGCCGGCGCAGCGAATCTTCACAAGCTCGAATGATATTCAGTCGTGAATGGCCGTGATCATTGGGTGCGAAAAGTGTCGGGTCATCTACCGAAAATCCAGGCCGCCTGCGCCCATGATCAACTTTTGTTGCGATAAGGGTTTGACGACGTTTACCATTAGCTTTGAGAGTTCGACCAATAATTTTCTCACCTTCTCCATCAGCGTAGACATCTCCTGTATCGACCATATTAATCCCAGCATCCAAAGCAATATCAAGGATACGTGAGGCCTCTTCTTCAGAGGTCGGATCTGCAAAGTTATCGGTACCCAAGCATAAACTTGAAACATTGACACCAGTACGTCCTAAACCTCTGTATTCCATTCTTTATCCCGTCTAAACTAGATCAATTGATCTGTTCGTTAAGTTGCTAGTCAGAAATGCTGGTCCCATTATTTACTGTTACATTGTCGACAAAGTGTATGCTAATTGAAGCACAAAAGCTGTCAAGGCTATTTTCACAAAAATATGGATTTGTTATTTGATACAGTTTAAAGGCCTAATATAGCAAAAATTTGGCCCTAAGGAAACTTATATGTCACAATCTGCCAAGCCAAAAAAAGCGGAAGCAATGAAACGCGGGGGTGGGGCGCAGAAAATCTATGAGAATATCCGGGCCAGTATACTGAATTTGGATCGCAAGCCAGGAGAGCCACTGGACGAAGCTTCACTCAGCCAACAGTTTGGAATGTCACGTTCGCCAGTGCGTGAGGCGTTAATCAGGCTATCCACAGATGGCCTCGTGGTCACCTTGCCCAATAAAAGCACTTTAGTAGCACCGTTAAACATCAATGATTACCCTACCTACCTTGATGCACTGGACTTGGTACAACGATATACTACTCGGCTAGCTGCCAAACTGAGAACAGCCGAAGATTTAAAGTGTATTGCCAAGTGTCAGGCAGAATTTACTAATGCATTAGATGAAGGCAACGTCCCTTGGATGATTGAAGCAAATCGGAGCTTTCATATGGCGATTAGTGAAACTGCCCGAAATTCTTACTTTAACTTTTTACACGCCAGACTTCTCGATGATGGAAGACGAATGCTGCATTTGTATTTTCGGTCATACTTATTTTTTAAGAGCGGCTCTTAGACCATTCAACATCTAATTCCAATCAGTACTATTATTCTAGTTGCTATCAAGGCGTGTCAAAGAGGGGTATTTGATATTTTCGCTCCATGCCACAGGCCAATCAATCAACGTTTTAAAGATTTTGATCCTGTACGAAAAAGTTATTCTAAAGGCAAAATCCGACTTCACTTCAAACATACAACTAAGCCATTTGAAGAGCTCTATAAGTACTTTTAAAAAGATATCTGGCAAGATAGTATCTTAACTATGCTAGCGCCTAGACAGGCTCTATGAATAGGTGCGTCAGTTCATTAGTGATTTCAGCGTTCAGTTTCAGTGGTATCGGCTATTTAAAGGGGTGCACAAGTAATTACCAACCTGTAAATTTTAGGCTTTCAAGCTTGGCTCACGTATTACTTTATAGTAGTTCAAGTTTCAGAACGTTGCTGAAAAATTCATTTTTTCAAATTGAATTTAATATTATGTTCTCAATAAAGCGAAAATGTCGAAAGGCTATGACTGTGTTAGTGTCAATCACAAACATTCTGTAATAATTCCACCTTGGCGTGACCAATCAGAAAACCAAGCGCAAAAAAGATGATATTGCTGCTTACAATAGTTGCGTTGTGAGTCTGTCAACACGTCTGTTTCATTGAAGTGCAAACGGTATTCTTCCTCACCATTCAACACGAGAAGGTACTTGTAATAAAGAACCAAATCGGTGCCCTCATCAAAGCTTGATAGGACGCCAATCGCCTCTTCCAACTCAAGGGCACGTAATCGCGCTTCAGCATGACCACCAGCAGCCTTTTCTGCTAGTGCGGCCAAAAGTAACGCCTCTTTAGGGAGCGCGGTACCAATACCAGTGATCGAGCCAGTGGCTCCACAGTTTACAAATCCGTGGAACACCTCAGTATCGACGCCAACCATCAATGTGACATGTTCATCTTGTGATGTGATGTACTCAGCTGCGTAACGCAAGTCATCTTTGCCACCAAACTCTTTAAAACCAACTAGGTTTGGATGCTCAGCCCTTAGCGCAAAGAACAAATCTGCTCGGGTAGAAAAACCGTATACTGGACTGTTATAAATTACGGCTGGCACGTCTGGCGCCGCGCTGAGAATCGACTTAAAGTGGTTCTCTTGCGCGATAACAGAGGAACCGCGTGACAAAACTCGCGGAATAAGCATCAAACCAGCGGCGTGAACCTTTTGAGCATGCAAAGCATGGCTTCTTGCCGATTTCGTATTGATAGCTCCCGTCCCAACAATTACCGGAATGCCTGCTTTCACCAGGCACTCCACTCCTTCCATCCGCTGCTCATCAGAAAGCAAAGGCCAATCACCCATAGAACCGCAATAGACTACGGCAGACATACCAACTGAAATCATTTCCCGACCCTTCTTAACCAGCGCATCATAGTCCGGAGTTCGGTCTATTTTGCAGGGTGTCATTAAAGCTGGCATTGTACCGGTAAAAATATTGGCCAAAATTATTTCTCCTGTTTCTAATTTTTAAATCGCCAGCCACAGCCTAGGTTTTATACAATCTTGATCCGGGAATGCTGGTCCAACTATTTACTATTACATTGTCGACAAAGTGTATGCTAACTGAAGCGCAAAAGCTGTCAAGGCTATTTTCACAAAAATATGGATTTGTTATTTGATACAGTT
>CAJWEI010000087.1 GCA_913031285.1 uncultured Alphaproteobacteria bacterium
GTGCCGAGGGCGGCATGACCCGCGAAGTGATTTCCCATTTTCTGTTTTTCACCGAACGCGTTCTGGGGCCCTTATCACTTGTATCGGCACATACGACATATCCTGATGATTTGTCCCTATGCGAAACCGCGGTTCTAGCACGGCTAGAATCGGAAACCGGACAGCCGGTTTCTATTTTGGCAACGATTGGCGGCGCTCAGCCCGACCGGCAGGAATTTACCGTAAAAGGAACCAAATCCAGCCGCCGTGTTACAGATTTTCATAAAGATACACTGAGTGATGGCGGCGATTTCATCACCTTGCGCGAGCCACCAAAAGACTCGCGGGCAATAAGCTTGAAAGCGCAGCTTGATGATCTTTCGCTTCACCTAGCGGCAAAACCGAACAGGCTTGCAACAATGAAAGAGGCTTTTCGCATCCAGACTTTGGTCGAGAGCATCCTTGCCAAAACGCTTTAGACTCTCACCTGTGTTAACGGCGTCTAATCCACTCATGCTGGCCAACTTCTGATCTTTTGTGCGGGAAACCAAGCAGTTTTATTCCATCTATCAGAAAATACGTAAATACAGGTTTAAGATGACTATAGAGTGATTAGTAGAATTACTTAGATGTTGCATCTTAATTTTACCTTTTTAAGCAGAAAAGCTTTGCATGAACCATATGCTAAGGTACGCACGCAAATAATTCTGAATTTGGCGGTTAAATTTTTAATTCTTTTTCCACCTATATATGAATATGAAAGATTAAATCATGACAGCAAAATCTGAACCAATAAAGGCAACCGTTTGGATGATTGGGACGATGTTATCATTCAGCCTTATGGCGGTTTCAGGACGTGAACTTGCAACCAGCTTGAATACTTTTGAGATAATGCTGTATCGATCCATAATTGGCTTTTTGATTGTCTTAATTATTGGTTATTTTGCCAAAACACTTAGTGAAATAAAGGGGGGGCGCCTTGGTCTGCATTTGTTCCGAAATTTAGCCCATTTTTCGGGACAAAATTTATGGTTTTTGGCTGTTGCTTACATTCCATTTTCGCAACTTTTTGCACTAGAGTTTTCAACTCCAGTTTGGGTTGCCTTGTTGGCTCCTTTATTTTTGGGTGAAGTTTTGACCAAACAACGTGTGCTAGCTGTTATCCTAGGCTTTGCTGGTGTTTTGATTGTTGCTAGGCCAGATATTAACCAGTTTGATTTTGCAATTATCGCCGCTGTCGCTTGCGCTATCTGTTTTGCCGGCTCGATGATGGCAACTAAAAAATTAACAAGCGACCAATCCATTACTTGTATTCTTTTTTGGCTGACATTAATGCAACTTGCCATGGGACTCGTGGCAACGGGTTTTATGGGAACGATCACTTTTCCAGAAGGCGTAAACATCATCTGGATTATGATCGTGGGAATTGGCGGTCTTACAGCTCATTTTTGTATCACTAATGCATTGGCACTCGCCCCGGCAATTGTTGTAATTCCTTTAGACTTCATGCGATTGCCATTGATTAGCGTAATTGGTTTTTTGGCGTATGGTGAGGCCTTTGAGTTACCAATCCTTGTGGGTGCTGGAGTTATTTTCATTGCAATTCTGTTAAATTTGAAAGCTGAGAAACAACGTCAATCTGGATAGTCTTAAAAGTTGTTATTTGATAGGTTTGTCTGTCTGAGAACATTGACTGTGATGTGTAAATCAGACACTGAGAGTCCTGAGCATGTTAGTGCAAAGAGTAAAAAATTTGGTCAAACCCTGATAAAGAGAAATTATGTAGAGAGTGACTGGAACCGGCGGTTACTTCTAACCAGCATTAACCTGAGCCGCCAACTTATGACCACTGGACCATTAACCCTTTACTTTGATCATAAGGGTTATAATGGCTCTGACGGTCAAAGTGACAGTAAATTACTAGATGCAGCTCGTCACAGAATACAAAATTTGCGCGCTATTAAAGCCTTCATAATGCCAGCTGTACTGTTGGCAAATTTGAATGCTGGCGTTTTGATTATTGCCAAAACCGGTGCGAATTGAGTGCTCCAGAGACCACCACTTGAAGGGCTCTCTCAAAATTATCATAGTACTATTTATCTTTCGCGCGCGAAGCCAGGTCTTGGAGTATTGCGGAAAAGTCCAATGTTCCACCATTACCTGATTCAACAAATTCTTGATATATTTCTAAAGCAAGCTGACCGGTTTTGGTTGGTGTGCCGTGAATTGCTGCGGCCTCTTGAGAAAGAGTCAAGTCCTTGAGCATTAAAGAAGCTGAAAAACCAGGCAAGTAATTGTTGTCGGATGGACTTTTTGGTCCAATGCCAGGCGCTGGACAATAGGTGCTCATCGACCAGCTATTTCCTGAGGAAGTGCTGACAACATCAAAAAGCTTTTGTCGGTCGAGTGCTAAATCATCGGCAAGAGCAAAGGCTTCACTGGTTGCTATCATGGTTACACCAAGGATCATGTTATTACAAATTTTAGCTGCCTGCCCTGCTCCGTCAATGCCACAATGGATGACACGTTGACCCATAAGTTTAAAAAGCGGGTTTCCTATGGCAAAGCTAGCTTCACTGCCGCCAACCATAAAAGTGAGTGTGCCTGCAACAGCGCCACCGACTCCACCTGAAACTGGAGCATCAAGCGCATGAATGGCCGCATCTTTGAGCAGTTTAGCCACCCGCCTTGTAGTACTGATATCAACTGTTGAGCAATCAATAAAACACGCCCCTTCCGACATAACAGGGAGGATTGATTCTACAACCCTAATAAGTGCCTCACCGTTCGGAAGCATTGATATTACAACTTCCTGTTCGCTGGCTGCCGCTAAAATGTCACTGGAAATATTCATTTTCACGTCTGACAAAGAAGCCATAGCGCTTTCCATTACATCATAACCGGTAACGTTGTGGCCTGCTGCCACAAGCCGTCTCACCATTGGGGCGCCCATATTACCTAGTCCAATGAACCCAATATCCATGTCTTTCCTATACCATCAGTTCGCGCCAATTTTATAAATAGCGATATTTATTTGCTAAAGTAAGACTAGGTAATGTGTCACTCTGAACTCAAGTTGTTTTTATGGTTTTATTGAAAAGGTCTCTTTATATTTTGTTTGCAACCTCCTGGTCGGTCGCCGGTTCTTGCTCCTGAAGGCATGACAAGCAGATCTCATCCCCTGTCAACACAAGCCGCAGTGAATATTCTGCAAACAAGTGGCAATTCTATGGGTGCGCAATTGGCTATTAGGGTCAACGTACAATTAGCTAAATGTTGAAAAGTTTACCGTCTGTAGTTAACTGACAGTCTTTTCTATATCGAGAACTATGTGGACATAATCCATAGCATGCCCCTCTGGATTTGCCGCTACTTCGTCCGAATAGGCCTGATAAAATTCATCAATAATCACGTCGATCTCAGAACTTTCACGTCCAGTAAGTGCTGTTTTGAACACAGTTTCTGACCATGATCGCATGGTAGGAATCAGACTTTCAGCATATTCCCTGTTTGACATTCTTCCACCAGCATCTTGAAATGCTGTGGAATATGGGCATCTGGTTAGCTTAGAGTGATTCGCCTTTAATATTAACCCGGCACGGCTAACACGACTATCGGGGTCGGCAAAGGGAGCACAAAACTCTTCCATTGTTCGATAATATTGAACAAAGGTTGCTCGCTCATATTCGCCCTTTGTAATTCTGCCTTTGTCATGAAGCGCTTTCCAATATTTATGGAAATGCTCAAACATATGTTTACCACCTGTATTGCCAAGGTAACGTCCCGCTGCATCAATGCCAAAATTAAGGCAGATGAACCTTCCACCTGGGACCAGTTCCGTTGCTCGTGCTAACAAAATATTCTCCCAATCTACAGCCGCTTGTTCGGCGAAAGCTGTTTTTGAGCCAACGTCAGCGCACACGGCATGAACGTGATTGGGAACTTCCATAGGTTTGACAGAAACATAATGCATTGCCGTAGCGCTAAAGCCTAGATGGAGTGATCCACTAGCCATAAGTTGTTTGTGAAATCCAGTGCCACATCCATGCACAAAAACATTTTCAAAATGATTTTGATAAGCGTGCGTGGGGTCACCTTGCATTCCCTGCATCATTCGAAATAAAGTAGAAAAATCGTTGCTTGCAAGGTCGGTATATATTATCTCGATCTGCCGCATATCGCCGGCGTCACGTAGCCTTCTGATAACGGTGTCCCACATTTGTTGGCTGGTGCCACCATCAGCTGCCCCGTAATCTGCGATTTTTAACGCTGTTGAGTCAGGCAGATCACCTAACGCTGCATAAATCATTTCACCAGCTTCATTTATAACATTACGCGCTCCAGCTGTTCGCTCTGAGTAGTAGCCTGCCCCGCGCATTGAGAGAACATCTTGCGTATTGATGCTATTTTTTTTCATCCGTCCACCGTCAATTTTCTATTTTACAAATCTGCTCAAATCTCTAAAAATGCAATGAAATATTCCGATGTCTGGCTAAACATGGAACGATCATATCTACCTGCTCTTCTGTTAAACGTTCTTGTTCCCTCAAGCCTAGATTGTTTTTGGTATAGCTTTCAAATGCCACTAGTTTGTTGTAAGGGCCAGTTAACATGTTGTTGCGCCACTCAGTCTCGTCTTTTATTGCAAATAAGGCTTCATCAATGAATGATAGAGCTTTTTCTGGATTAGGTTTTTTACTATCAATTGAACGGCGAACTTTTGACAGTAAATTGACCGCGTTGTTTGCTCCAGGAACTGTGGATAATTCACCATAGATAGCTCGAACATCTCGGAGAGCTATATCTAGAGAGTTGTTTTGAATTTGCCCTCTGACGGCGCGAAGCTTATCACTAATCTGAGATAGTTCTGGCGCCGCTTCAACTGCGCTAATAATCATACGCACTTCAGTATAGGCCTGATCAGATTTTCGTCTGAACTGCATTCTGGCTTTGCTGAGCCTTGTTGTGATCGATTTAAAATCTTTATTTGTCTGTTTCCATGTCTGGGGAATCAACGATTTTTGCTCAGCAATCTCCTTTTGAAGCGCAACAATTTCTTTATTTACAGCAGCCTTTTTGGCTGGATCATCGATAGCACGTATCTCACGTTTTAGAGATTTGATCTGTTTTTCATCCTGTCGGATCATTCGCTCTATGGAACGAACTTTTGTGTGAATCGGCTGATACGCTATCGACGCTGCAGCCATTTCTGCTTTGGCAGATTTAATTTCATCCTTTAACTCAAAGATACTGTTTGCTGTGCTCAAGTTCTTTTCTAAGCTTTTCTGCATAGATTTAGGCATAGATGAATAGTCTAAATTGCTTACAAGTGATAACTGACTATTAAATCCGGCCTCATTAGTGTCATAGAAATTGAACAAGTAATTTTCTAAGCACATTTGAAGGCGAGGGTTTTTAGGTGGCGGTGCGGTCTCACTAGACAGAAAAGTTTTTGTTGGCAGGTAATTGACCAAACTTGGGTTAAAGCCAACAATCGCTAAACCAATCAGTTGGAGCCCGATGAAAGGCACAACACCTTTATACATATCAATTGTTTTAACGGCTCTACTGGCTACACCACGAAGGTAGAAGAGGGCAAAACCAAATGGCGGAGTAAGGAACGATGTTTGGATATTAAGGCCAATCATAACGCCAAGCCAAACTGCAGTCACGTTAGCGGATGGGTCAGCCAACAAAATTGGAGCTACAATTGGGACGACCACAACTGCAATTTCAATAAAATCTAGAAAAAAGCCAAGCACAAAAATAACCAGCATCACGACGATGAACTGAGACCAAAAACCTCCGGGCAAACTGGATAAAAAATGCTTCACAACCTCTTCGCCGCCAAAGCCACGAAAAGCGGCCGTTAGCATAGCTGCACCAAGTAGGATTATAAACACCAGCGATGTTGTTTTTGCTGTTTCAGCCATCACATCTCGAAGCGTGTTCTCTACTGAAAATGCTCGCCAGCCACTCCAAGAAATTCCAGCAAGTAATCCAACCACAGCAATTGTAACGAAAAATAGAGCAATCCAGTCCGACGTCTCGGAGATCGTCTTAACACTGAGGTTGTAATTGGATGATATTCCCCAAATCAATAGAATTGATGCAATTGTTAAGATAGCTGGATAAAAGGCAGATTTTGTACCTTCTCGCAACTTGTAACCAGCCATCAACATGGCGCCAATAGCGCCAATAGCGCCAGCTTGGTTGACTGTTGCAATGCCAGCAATAATTGAGCCCAGAACAAGAAAAATAAGCAATAATGGAGGAACTAGCGCCAAGGCAACTTTTAACAAGAACGATCGCTCGAGCAGCTTACCCTCATATGGAACAACGGGAGCGATAGACGGACGAATAAGCGCTGCAACTAAAATGTATGCCATGTAGAGACCAACAAGGAGAATGCCCGGCAAGAATGCGCCGAGAAACATGTCACCCGCACTCGTAGAAATAATATTAAGTTCGGATGGCATGTTGAACTGCCCGGTGGCGTGCTTATAAAGCGCTTTCCGCGCGGTTGCTGCTTGGTCTGCGGCGCTTGCTAGTTGGTCTGCCAAGATTATTAAAACGATAGATGGAGGAATAATTTGTCCCAATGTTCCCGACGCACAAATTGCCCCAGTTGCAAGCGGCTTGGAATAATTGTTACGCAGCATAGCAGGAAGTGAAATTAACCCCATCGCTACTACGGTTGCGCCAACGATGCCTGTAGTAGCTGCTAATAACCCACCAACAAATACAACCGAAATACCCAAACCACCCGGAATTGGGCCAAAAAGTTGTGCCATTGTTACCAAAAGATCTTCAGCAATTTTTGAGCGTTGCAGCATAATTCCCATAAAAATAAATAAAGGAATAGCGATCAGTGTATCTCTCTCAACTTCCCAATAAATGCCACGAAAATTTGTAACACCTGCAGTTAACCATTCAATGGGCCCATCTTGGATAAAATAAGCTCCACTATCACCTTCAATTAAATGACCGGTCATTCCGGCAAGAACGATGGTAACAATAGCTGAACCAGGCAAGGCAAAGGCGACTGGAAAGCCTGAACCAAGCGCATACATCATCAAAACAAATAGTAGTGCTAGAAAAACTAATTCCATTAGGTATGGACCTCTTCATCAATAACTTTTTCTTTAATATCCGCTATTGAATTCATCAAGTAGGCCGTGAACTGAAAAATCATACTAAGAGCAAAAATTATTAAAAAAGCGGCCATTAAGTATTTAACGTACATCCCAAAACCGCTCATCGAAGTTTCAAAATTTAACATCGGACTATTGATGAGGCTCGCCTCCCCCCACATTCCGCGTGCCAAGATAAGCCAGCACAATGGTAGGCCAAAAAAAACGATACCAATTGTATTTAAAATTGACTTCGTCTTTCTCCGGAAGCCTGCATAAAACACGTCTACGCGCACGTGACCATCCTCTTTCAAGGTATAGGCTGAGGCAAACAAGAAGAGTGCCGCGTACCAAAACCTCACCAGGTCCCCCATAAAAGTTTGTTCATACCCATAGATAAAGCGCGCAATCACAATTAAAAACTCTGCAATGACAACTAAAAGCGTCAGCCAAACAAGCGAGACAGATTTATCACGCAGTGCAATGAGTGCTGAAAAGATCATAAGTGGGAGGTGAATATATAATCCTCGCGAACTTGGCAACGCGATCGCTGCACCAGCGCCGTCACCAAACAAAACCTTGTGAAATCCTTCAACCCTCATGAATGATAGTGTCGCATCAGTAAGGCCTACAATCAGAACTGCCCAAAAAGCTGCACGAATGATATATGCAGATATCCAATCCAAAATGCCCGCGTCATTGCGGAGGTCGCTAGCACTGAATGCCCGGTAGGCTGAGTAACCAATTGTGCCAAAAATAATTAAAGTTTGGATAACGCCAAAGATCACAGCTTGATCACTGAAACCAGCTTTTGGAATCTTCACACCAGAAAAACTACCGAGGTTCAGAGTGTGGAGAAACCCAGCCGCACCAAAATTAAATATGATAAAATTATTGATTACGAAAACTATTGCTAAGAATGCGCTACTAAGCCCAAAAAATTGGATCAATGAAAAAAATGTATTTCTTTGAATTGAAGTCATAACTTTTCCCAATAATACGGTTGGAAAATTTTAAAAATATCAAAGACCTGCCAATCATTGGCAGGTCTTTGATATATCGATTAGCTTAGTGCTGCGTTACGCTTGTTAGTGTACGAAACATCATTTAATTGGATGTAATCACCAACAACTTTCCGAGCGTTCATTGCAGAGTCGTGGATCTTTGCTGCCAATGCAGAGTGATCACGAACTTCGGCGTAGACCTCGTCCGACCCTTGCTTGAAGGCTGCGTAGACATCATCATTAAACTCTTTAACAATGACCCCTTGATCTTTAACGAGACGTTCCAGGGCAGCACCATTTTTGGCATTGTATTCAGCCATAAAGTTATTGTCCTCTCCTTGGGCAACTGCACTGATTAGCGCCTTATCTGATGCACTAAGACCGCTCCAGAATGAAGCGTTAAATCCAGCATGGAGCTGTGATGCCGGCTCATGCATTCCAGGATAGTAATAGTATTTAGCTGCTTCATAGAACTTCATTGCTTCATCGTTCCATGGGCCAACCCATTCAGTCGCATCAATAGCACCAGACACGAGGTTTTCATAAATCTGGCCACCAGGCAAAGATACGGGTGAAGCACCAAGCTTCGCCATAACGTCTCCACCAAGACCCGGGATACGCATTTTCAGCCCCTTAAGGTCATCACCTGAGTTAATTTCTTTATTAAACCAGCCACCCCACTGAACACCAGTGTTGCCCATCGGAACGCATTTCAAACCGAATTCTCCGGCAAGTTCGTCATGAAGCTCTTGGCCACCCATCCAATGGAGCCAGGATTTCATTTCTGGGTAAGTCAGACCGAATGGAACTGCAGTAAAATACGCCCACCCAGGGTGCTTACCTTTCCAGTAGTAATCAGCAGCGTGATAGGCCTGCGCATTACCTGAAGCGACTTCATCAAATGAGTCAAATGCGCCAACGCGTTCCCCAGCTGCATAATAAGTTACCTGAATACGGCCATCACTCACATCAGACAACCTTTGAGCAAAGCGCTGCGCTCCAGTGCCCAAGCCAGGGAAATCTCTACCCCAAGTTGCCACCATTGCAATTTCGATTCGTTCTGCAGCAATGGCTGGAGCGGCAACTTCTTTCACCACTTCAACCTCTTTTGGCTTAACCAAAAGTGAGGCCGCACCTGCGCCAACAGCACCACCAACCGCTAATCCGGTCACGAAAGATCTTCTATCCATTGTTTCCTCCAAATTTTGTCAACTAGTTCACCTTTGATGTTCAATCGATTCTAATCTTTTGTCCATCATATTCTGCTATGGTTGGTGAGTTGAATTTTATGAACAATTGTAAGTGAAGCGCCCACTAATTTGCAGTCCAACGATTTGGAGGATTTTATGTCAGTGTCAAACAAAGCGTTAATCGGCCTGTTTTTTGAAGTTGTTCCATATTCGGGGCATTTAAATCATTATTTAAACTATGTTGAAAAGCTAAAACCAGAGCTGGAAAAACATAAGGGCTTAATTTGGCTTAACCGATATCGAGCCTTGTTTGACGATCAGTGCCTTTTATCTCATCAATTATGGGACAGTGAAAAATCGTTGGAAAATTGGCGGCGAAACAAACTGCATCGCATGGCGCAAAAGGCTGGCATTGAAAAGCATTTCAAAGATTATAGAATTCGAATTGGAGAGAGACTGGCTTGCCGGCAAGCCGACATAGTCACCAATGTAAATTTCGAGACAACCTCAAAGTCAGGTGCGCTACTGCTAAGCATACAAAGTGGGGCATTTATCCCAAATACTGCGTTTAGTAAGCATGCATCTTTGGATTCTGTTTATTGCGGTCTATCAGCTTCAGATCAATTTATAACCCTAGTGACACCAAATAATCTATCTTCTGCACTGGCGCTCACCTCAACGATGTCATCAGATCTTTTTGACAAAATTGAATTATTTTCGATTAGCCGAAATTACAGTATGACAGAAAGAGATCAGGCACCTTCGACAAAAAACCATGAATAAAAAGCTATGTATTGTCCTTGTTGACCTCATTAAAAAGCGAGGTAACAGTCGCCTCTAGGTTCGTTGTGGAAGTTGTCAAAACATAGATTATGCATAAGACTTCCTTGGTGACTTGCTGTTAATTTTTGCTCAGCTTGGCAGGATCTTAAACTTCAGACAAACAGTTCTCACTTATCAAAACATTGT
The DNA here is from genome assembly GCA_913031285.1 of uncultured Alphaproteobacteria bacterium. Taxonomy (GTDB): domain Bacteria; phylum Pseudomonadota; class Alphaproteobacteria; order Rhodobacterales; family Rhodobacteraceae; genus LFER01. The sequence goes on from CAJWEI010000087.1 coordinate 10,276, forward strand.
TGCCGTTTGGTGTCTTGAAAGCAAATTGGATTGCGGGCTCACCAAGCTTAATGTTTATTGGCCCTGCAATGTCCATTGCAGACAAAATAGGTTCTATAAAATCTGGGCTCGGGTGACAAAGTGTGATTTGTTCCAAAATCAAATTACTCTCTGGCATCGCTTCTGCTGGGTTTTTACCTTTTGGCCATTCGATCAAAACAGGTAAAACGCCGCCCTCAGATAAATCACCATCGTTTGGAACGGTTAATTTCCAACGAAAGTCACCTCGCGACATTTCAGTTACTCTGCCGGGGCTGTAGCCACAATTTGAGGCAAATTGTTCGATGTTATTTACGGCAACAACCCAACAAAGCGGTTGGGGGCCAGTTGTTAATCTTCTCTGAGTTGCAGCTGAGTCAAGCGAGAACCACCGCTGTTCCTGAAAACATGATTTTGGAAATGAGGCGCTAGGATCGATAGCAATAATTTCTATATATGCAGAATTCTGGAGTCTGGCGAGGCGATTATGCGTGGCCATTAAAGAATGTTTTCCACTTGTTGAAAACTTGGTTTGCAGTAATCCTTCTACTTTTTCTGTGGCTTTTTCTAAGTTGGCTGCACCGATTACAATGTGATCAATAGTAGATAATGCCATTGATATCTCTCCAAATGGGAACTAGGGGGCATAAATTCGGCACTCAGGCTATCATAAAGCACCGGAAAATTTGATGTACATTCGCAGTTTTCTTTTGATTGTTGATAGCCGCGCCTCAACATCGTCTATGCTGTACGCCAGTATATAGTCAGCCTTAGGTCCATGATGACAATGGGCCCTGGAGCCGCCGAAAATCTTTAACCTGATCCGTTCCCCTTGCCACCGTCTTGCCTAGGCCAGCAATGTTGGATTTATTCGTTAAGTGATTATTTTTTCGACATTTACTGCCAACTTGCTGATACTACGTGTGTGCAAGGCTAACCTATTTAACGCTAAAACCACCAAATCAAATCGAGAATCGCGACACCCGAAAGGGTGCCGGATCAATCGGCGGTGAGGTCCTTTTCATCAAGGCTGCCAATAGCAATGCTGATCCAGGTGCCATCGACAGGCCTATATGATGATGTCCGAAATTGAACCATAGTCCATCATGGCGCGGCGCGGCACCAATCATTGGCAGCGAGTCAACAAGAGTCGGCCGTCGCCCCATCCACGGCATGTCTTCGATCTGTTTACCAAGCTTGACCGCCTCGCCTGCCAAAGTTGCTGATCGGCTGATTTGCCCAAAATCGGGCGGGGCGTCACGATCGGTCAATTCAACGCCTGATGTCACCCGTA
>CAJWEI010000088.1 GCA_913031285.1 uncultured Alphaproteobacteria bacterium
AAAATACGCGCCTAATTGGAAAGAAATGAGACGCTCTTTTGCAAAAAATAGGAAGTCCTTACAATATGCTTTCTCCCGGTAAAAGGCTATGGCCGTTCTTTTTTATCAACGATAATTGCAAAATCCTGAAAGAATTTTCCCGCTAGCTTTTTTGCCGTACCTTGGATCAGGCGGCTTCCTAGTTGGGCAAGCTTCCCGCCAATTTCTGCCTCGGCATTATAGCGTAGGATAGTTTTATCACCATCCGCCTCTAGGGTCACCTTCGCTCCTCCTTTGGCAAATCCTGCCGCACCACCATTGCCTTGACCAGCCAAAGAAAATGCATCTGGTGCTCCCGTCGTATCCAGTTGGACGTTCCCACTGAATTTAGCTTTTACAGGGCCGATCTTTAGTACAACTTTTGCCTCAAGATCTGTGTCCGAATGTTGTATCAGCTCCTGGCACCCCGGGATGCATTGGCGCAGAACTTCTGCATTAACGAGAGCGGCATAAACCTGTTCTTTTGATACATTTATTTTAATTTCGTCGTTTAGTTCCATACGTAATCCATTCCTAACAAATGAGATAATTTAATTTGGTCAAACCTTGTACCTTTTTTCAAGCTTACAACAAAACAAACGTAATAAGCAAAAAATTACAGTGCCTTCTCTGTGTATTCTGAAAGCAAAACCGGATCTACCCGCCGCAAACGTTCAAGGGCCATTTACCTCCCCTGCAAGTTCATGGCGCCTCAGTTGTGTAAGCTCAGCCAAGATAGATAATGCTATTTCTTCCGGTGTCACTGCACCGATATTTAAGCCAGCCGGTGCGTGAACAGCGTTGACGCGATCTGGCTCGAACCCAGCAGCTATAAGATGTTTCCCCAGAGCAGCATATTTCTTACGACTTCCCACAAATGCAATATATTTGGTCTTGTCAGCCAAAGATTTTTGCAAGGCAGCAAAATCTCCCTGACCTTGAGTGGCAATTACAATCATGCGGCTTGGCCCTGAGCCGAGAGGTGCGAGATCTTGTTCAATATCTTGTATATTGGCTTCCCAACCTAGACGTGTTGCAAGCTCTTGCAGTCCAACAGCAACTGGCGAATTACCATAAATCACGAGGACAGGTTTGGGAAAACACGGCTCAACAAAAATGTCAATCGTTCCCTCCGAAGGGCATCCATTGCTGGAAAACTGCACACCGTCGACCTCATCGCCTGGCGAAACACCCCGTTGTGATAGAGCCTCCTCAGGCGCAACAGATATCAATTGGGGTTTGCCATCCTGCATTGCTTTTACAACCGCGCGTTTAAGAGCACCTTTGGTACAGCCACCACCAATCCAGCCATGTCGAATGGACCCATCTCCATCCAAGAGGGCCTTAGCGCCCGGTTTTGCCGCAGTCACGCCAGCTGTTCTAATAATAGTCGCAATTGCAAAGGGTTCTGCGCGCTGTCGCAAGGTATCCAGCACCTCTGCCATTCGCGCATCAATTAAATCTAGTGAATTCATAGCCTAACAAGTTCCTGTTCCAACCGATCCAAATCTGCCAATGTGTTCGCAGCGCTGAAAAAATCTATATATGGCAACGCAGCTACCATGCCCCTTGATGTCGCTGTGTAATCCCGCCATCCCTTAAGAGGATTGAGCCAGATTACTTTACAGCCACGTTTCTTCAGTTGCGCCAGTGCATTTGACATTTCAAACGGTGGATCTGTATCATACCCGTCCGATAAGATTAAAACCACAGTTCGGCTATTAACAAAACGTTTGGCATACGTATTGGCAAAGTTCCGGATACTGCGTCCTATTTTTGACCCACCTGCAAATCCGTCCGCCATAAGAGACATACGCGCTACGGCCCGAAGTGCATCTTTGTCCCGCAAGGCTTCAGTAATTCGTACAAGCCGAGTATGAAAAAGATATGCATCCGTATAAGGATCAGCACGCATTAAACCAGCGAGAAACGCTAAAAACACTTTTGAATAAATTGACATCGACCCCGAAACATCGCATAGCGCAGCAATTTTACGGGTGCGATCAGGTCGCCATTTTTTGCTCAGGCGCAATGGCTCACCACCGGTTGCTAGGCTATGTCTTATAATTTTGCGAAAATGGATTTTATCTCCTTTTCGCGCTTCTCTTCGACGGCGTGAGCGACGGTCCTTCAATGCGGCTCCAAGCCGCCGCGCAATCGCTTCGGCCTCAGCTATATCTGAAGAGTTAACAATCTCTCGCAGATCTTTTTTCAAAAAATTTACGACATCAGTTGCAATTAGTTTGCCAATTCCATCGCTTTCCGCTTCGCCAGAAGATGCATCTGGCGCACTTGCCTGTCCTGCATCCCCACCACCGGTTTGGCCTTCTCTGTTACGGGAGGAATGAACATTATCACTTCTTGTTTGGCTCGGGCCTGGCACCACCTTTTGCGTGACCTTACCCCCATTCAACCAGAAACTGTCAAACAGATCGTCAAAGCGATCTGCTTCATCTTTACATCCAGTGCAGACCGCTTTTAGCGCCCGTCGTGTTTGGTTTGGCAAAGCCGCATTAACATGTGTCAGCGCTATCAAAGCCAACTCGGTTTCAGCAACTCCGAGACGCAGCCCATTTTGCCGCAGATGTGCAAGAAAACCACTCATCCGAGCAGCAGGACCAGGGTCGCGGGCGGCAAATAGCGTGACACGGCTCATGCAGCACGCCCTGCAAGACGTTGTGCAACTTCGGTTGTGACGTTAGCTTGATCAACCTGTGTTTTGAGTAGGGTCGTGAGCGCAGCTTGAAGTAAAACAGGATCCTGCGTTAAGTCCCCAACTCCCAGCCCCATTAACGCGGCGGCAAAATCGAGTGTCTCAGCGATACCTGGAACTTTTTCAAGCTCTTCACTGCGCAGTTTTTGCACAAAACCCACAATCTGTCTGGAAAGCTTTGCGCTGACATCGGGACAACGCGAATTTAAAATTGCCAATTCAGCGATCCTATCTGGATAGTCAACGTAGGTGTAAAGACACCGTCGACGCAATGCATCCGAAAGATCACGAGTACCATTAGCTGTTAAAACGACAATTGGCTTAGTTACAGCTTTTATCGTTCCCAATTCTGGAATTGTAACTTGGAAGTCAGCTAATAACTCAAGGAGATAGGCTTCAAACTCCTCATCCGCACGGTCTATTTCATCGATCAGTAGCACAGGCGCTTTTTCCTGCCGAATCGCTGCTAAAAGCGGTCGCTGCAAAAGGAAGTCCTCGGAAAAAATACGGTCTTCGACACTCGCACCTGTCTGACCGTCTTCTGCAGCAGCCCGGATTGATAGCAATTGACGCTGATAATTCCATTCGTAGATCGCTTGTGCTGCATCTAGGCCTTCGTAACATTGCAAGCGGATCAATTGTGTCTCTCGTATAGTCGCCAACACACGGGCAACATCAGTTTTTCCAACTCCGGCGGCACCTTCTAGTAGGATAGGGCGTTCCAGCGAAACAGAAAGATGAAGCGCAACTGACAAATCATCAGATGCAACATATCCCTGAGACGACATTTTGTTTTGTAGATCACTCCAAGTCATTATATTCTCCATAGGATGGGCAACTCAATGCCCATCCTATGACTATATCATCAGACATGAAGACCAAGGTCGTTAGCAATCTTCCACACGCGCCAGTGATCATGGGGCATATTGGCATGGCGTAACCCAAAAGGACGAAACGCATCATGCACAGCATTAGAAAAGGCAGGAACGCCACCAACATTTGGACTTTCGCCCACCCCTTTGGCACCAATTGGGTGATGCGGTGAGGGTGTTTCGGTGTGATCCGTCGTATAGTGCGGCGTCTCCCAGGAGGTTGGAATGAAAAAATCCATCAGCGTACCAGTCTTACAGTTACCAAGCTCGTCATAGGCAATCTCTTGGCCCATTGCTATTGCGAAAGCTTCTGTTAATCCCCCGTGAACTTGTCCCTCGATAACCATTGGATTGATACGCGTCCCACAATCATCTAGTGCATAGAATTGACGGATTTCCGTCGTCCCTGTATCCACATCAATTTCCATAACACAGATGTAAGCTCCAAAAGGATACGTCATATTTGGCGGATCGTAATAGCTTACGGCTTCTAGACCAGGCTCGACCCCTGGAATGGCCTGATTATAGGCGGCAAACGCAATTTCCTTCATGGTTTTAAAACGCTCAGGTGCCCCTTTTACGACAAACCTATCTACATCAAATTCCACATCATCATCGTGAACTTCAAGCAGATAGGCAGCGATCATTTGTGCTTTTGCCCTAATCTTACGACCTGCGAGCGCTGTCGCAGCACCAGCTACCGGAGTGGATCGTGATCCATAAGTTCCAAGGCCATAAGGAGCTGTATCAGTATCACCTTCTTCGACTGTAATGGAATCTGCCGGAAGACCAATTTCAGTTGCCAGAATTTGAGCAAACGTTGTTGCATGCCCCTGCCCTTGACTGATAGTCCCCAGTCTCGCAATCGCAGATCCTGTCGGATGGATACGTATTTCACAACTATCGAACATGCCCATGCCTAGAATATCGCAATTCTTTACAGGCCCAGCGCCAACAATTTCGGTAAAGAATGTCAGGCCAATGCCTAACAACTTGCGCGTCTCGCCTTTTTTAAAGGCTTCTACGCGCTCTGCCTGCTCTTTTCTAAGATGATTATATTGCACAGCTTCCAACGCCTTATCCCAAGCTGTATGGTAATTACCACTGTCATATTCCCACCCCAAGGCCGATTGATATGGGAATTGTTCCTTCTTGATAAAATTTATACGCCTAAGTTCAGCGGCGTCCATATCCAACTCTATCGCAAGAACTTCGATCATACGTTCGATAAAATAAGCTGCTTCTGTTACTCGGAAAGAACAACGATAAGCCACACCTCCAGGTGCTTTGTTGGTATAAACGCCATCAACACCGACATAGGCAACTGGAATATCATACGATCCAGTACAAATATGAAAGAAGCCAGCGGGATATTTGGTAGGGTCAGCACAAGCATCAAAGGCGCCATGATCAGCCGTCACGTGACAATGTAGGCCAGTGATTTTTCCTTCTCTCGTAGCACTTATTCTACCTTTCATCCAATAGTCGCGGGCAAAAGCGGTCGCCATGAGGTTTTCCATGCGGTCTTCGACCCATTTGACTGGAGCACCAGTCACAATAGAGGCCACAATTGCACAAACATACCCCGGGTAAACACCAACCTTATTACCAAAGCCACCACCAATATCGGGTGAGACAACGCGGATATTGTGCTCCTCGATACCTGATAAAATTGAGGCGACCGTACGCACTACATGAGGTGCTTGAAAGGTGCCATAGAGCGTCAACTTGCCGTTCACTTTATCCATTGATGCTACTGTACCGCATGTTTCAAGCGGGCACGGATGTGTGCGATGATAATACACTGTTTCTTCTGCAACGACTTCAGCATTGTCGAGAACTTGCTCAGTTGCAACTTTATCACCCTCTTCCCAGAGAAAAATATGATTATGATGCTTGCGCGGACCATGGGCACCATCTGCCCCCGCCTCAAGGTCTTCCCTCAGTACAACTTCTGACTCTAGAGCCGCGAACGGGTTAACCAGCACTGGAAGTTCTTCGTACTCCACTTCGACCAGTTCAACCGCATCAGCGGCAACGTAGCGATCTCGCGCTACAACAAAAGCAACTTCTTGCCCCTGAAATAAAACTTTTCCGTCCGCCAGAACCATTTGCTTGTCACCAGCAAGTGTCGGCATCCAGTGCAAATTTAGTGGTTCTAAGTCCTTTGCTGTCAGCACGGCCACCACTCCGTCCAAGGCCATCGCTTGCTCAATATTTATCGATTTAACGCGGGCATGCGCATGCGGCGACCGAACAAAATCACCGTGTAACATGCCAGGCATTTTTATGTCGTCAACATAGTTACCCTTGCCCTGCGTGAACCGCGCATCTTCGACACGTTTGCGAGAGCTCCCTAATCCTTTGAGGTTGGAAACACGATCTTCGCGGGTTTGTATATCATCCTTCATTCCGCAGCCTCCTGAGCAGCATTCATTTGTGCCGCAGCAGCAAGAATTGATTTTACGATGTTTTGATAGCCTGTACAGCGGCACAGGTTACCCGCCATACCGAAGCGGACTTCTTCTTCGGTCGGGTTAGGGGTTTCTTCAAGTAACTTTGTTGCCCGTGTAATCATACCCGGTGTGCAATAACCACACTGAAGACCATGATGCTCGCGAAAACTCTCTTGGAGCACATGAAGCGAATCTGGATTGCCCAGACCTTCAATGGTGGTAATTTCCGATCCGTTCGCTTGTGCAACAAACATAGTACACGCCTTAATCGCTTTATCGTTTACGATCACAGTACACGCGCCGCAATGAGATGTTTCACACCCAACATGTGGCCCAGTTATGTTCATTCTTTCTCGCAAGGTGTGGATCAAAAGCTCTCTAGGTTCGGCAAGAAACTCTTCATTTCGACCATTTACTGTAAGCTGGATATGCATTTTATCTGGCATCTTATTTTCCTCTATGCTCGCGACCAAGCGCTCTCAATTGCGCGTTTTATGATTACTCCGGCTACGTAGACCTTAAAGTCGACAGGGCCACGGTTATCTTCGGATGGATCTATATCAGCAACAGCGGCCTCAACGGCACTCTTAACTGCATTCGCGTCGACAGAGGTACCGTCAAGAGCTAATCCTGCGGCTTTGGACCAGACCGGAACATCGCTTAGGTTCGTCATCGCAATCGATGCACCAGCGCAAAGCCCTTCTTCTTTATATAATGTTACAGCACAAGCGGCAGTCGCATAATCGCCAATTTTTCGCTTCTGTTTTTCATAACAATACCCGCCACCTCTGGCAGAGAAATGTATGGACGTTAGAACTTCTTCTTCTGAGCGCGCAGTGAAATAAGCGGCTTCGTAATAGTCGCGCGCTGCAACAGTACGCTCTCCATCTGGACCGATTAAAGTGAATTGAGCGTTTAGGCATTGCATCAGACCGGGCATATCATTGCCCGGATCTCCATTAGCTACGTTTCCGCCGATTGTCCCCATACACCGCACCTGAGGATCTGCAATCTGCAGAGCGGCCTCACGAAGGATTGGAGCCGTTTGTCTAAGTCCCGGATGATCGATCAACTCAGTCTGTGTCGTCATTGCGCCAATGCGCACTGTAAAGCCATCTATCGTTATACCTGTAAGGCCTGCAACGTCCTGCAGATCTATCAAATGCGGGATTTCCGCCATTCGTAATTTCATCATGGGAATAAGGCTGTGCCCGCCCGCCATCACGCGGGCGTCGTCTCCATGTTGTGTGATTAAAGCGATTACACTACTCACATCTGTGGGTCGGTAATATTCAAAACTTGCTGGAACCATTGCTCGTTCTCCCTGCTAAGCAAAAATCTGGCTAGGATGAACATAAGCCATGCTATTCCACCTAAAACTTAAATAAAGAAACGGAGTGAGCCTAAATATGCACGAGATGCGCTTTTAATCACACCAAAGACGATCACATCAGATGCCTAGAGCTTCACGAACAGTTTTAAGTTTAGACCGACTAACTGGAACATTGGGCAAATCAGAAGAATTAAATTTACAAAGCCCACTATCTTTTGAGCGCTCAAAGCTCGCAACGTGAACTGGATTCAATAGATAGCTACGGTGAGTTTTAATAAAGCCTTTATCTTCCAGTCTTTTGCCCGCAGTCGTAATTGACCAGACGCAAAAATACCTAGCTGTCTGAGTGTAGACATTTGTATAATGGCCTTCAGCTCTTATAATTGCTATTTCTGTGGGATCAATGAAAAGCGTCCCACCATCTTTTTCGCATGGAATTCTAAAGTTTTTTGGCACACTATGTATGGGCTCACTTTCATCCAAGGCAAAGGTTTCGCCATAAGCTTTCCTAGGACCACTAGGAATTGAATCAGTAATGTATTGATCGCTAATTTCGATATTTGGGACCAAAAACGTAACACTCATCCAAAGAAACCCACCAAAAATAATAAAACTTGCAAAGATTACTACTAATGCAAGCATTTCATTACTCAAAGTAGGGCCGAACTCTTTTACTGACGGCTCGTTTATAAAGCTTGTGGTCGAAATCGCCACAAAATGTACGACAAAGACTGCAAGACCAAAGCACAAAGTCCCAAGCAGGATGTTGCGGCTAGAACGCTTGCCATATGCAATCCAAAAAGCTGAGATACACAAACAAAATGCTGAAATTATTGCCAGAGAGAGCCCAAATGGCGAATAAACAGCTCGACAAAGTTGCAAACCTGCCATGCCCATATAGTGCATCGACAACACACCAACAGCAACTAAGCCGCCCGCTAATGTCACTACCCCAGATGAACGCTTAGCAAAATGCAATAAGATCAAGGCTGCACCAACGATCAGGATCGCCGTGAGAGCAGACGCCAAAGTAATAGCAGCGTCGTAATAGAATAAACTTGGCATTTGCATACCGAGCATAGCAACGAAATGCATCGACCAAATGCCGCCACCCAAAGCTATGGAAGCTAAAGCAATAGCTACTTTTCTTTGCCCAAAGGTTTTGTGAGACAAGTCCGTCGTGAGTGTCAACCCAGTGAACCCTGATACAATCGCTATAATCAGCGAAGCAGAAATGACCCTAAAGTCATGAGTAACAGCTAAATACTCCATATTGCGATAGTAACCCAAAATATGATTCAAGCAACGCTTCCCTCAATACGCAATTTTACTACAGCTATTTTAAGCCTGTAAGTTGCGCAGCATTATCAAAATCGACATGATGTTTTAGAATAAAATAACGTCAATTAGTTTACCATTACCCATAGAGCAGCTTGGTATCGCTTATATATTGTAATAAGGTACCTAAATCCCTTCAAAATCATATAATGCCACTAATGCTACACTTGCACCTAACTGCAAGGATTGAAAAGGTTAGAGAAAATTCTGTTGTGATTAATGATCAAAGTTCTGATAAATATTTACAGAGTAAACAGGCTGAAGGTCATAAAATAAAGTATTTTTTTATATTGGTTGATTAGACAGATCAATTCATAACAAATTTGAAAAAGCATTGCTAATACCCCTTAAGATATATCAGCACTTTATAACTTATGCTGCACGCAATGAATGAACGTCAGGCTCACTCAGCTTAAAATAATGTGAACTGAAATACGTGACGCTAAACACGACAAGTATCCGGATTGAGCTACCATTCGAGACTTTAGAATATTGAAGGTTTGATTTTCGAAACCTGCTGTACGGTCCCCGAGGTTTCATTGCCGTGATAGATTCCAAAAGTGCCATGACGGTATTCATGCGCATACCGTCCAAGGGCAGAGCGTTCCGACACATCGCGCACTTTATCTAAAGGCATGTCCCTTAAGGGAAAATAGGCGTAACCGACCGGTGCCACACCTTTGACTGTGCCATGATAAAATATCCCCTTTCTTTCAGTCTCACTGTCGGTATAGACAGAATAAAGAAAATCCAGCTCAGGATGCAGTCCAAGATTTGATAGCTTCGCAGACAGAGCGTCGACATTAGGTGAAGACTCAGGTGCCAGTGGAACCGAGACATTTCCCTGATCATCTACACACAACAAAACCTTTCCCTCCTGCGACACTATTCCTCCCAGTTTTATGAAACCGCGGGAATTTGCCGCAGAGACAAGAGGTTGGTCAAGACCGAGAGTAAAATAACTACCTTTGAAGTACCCCAAAGGCGCACCGGGCGTCGTTGTGTAGTCTTTGACCTCACCAATCAGTACATCATGATCGCCAGCATTTACTATCCTCTCTCTTCGACAGACAAAAGTGGCTATGGCACCAGAGATCAGTGGGATATCAGAAAACCCGGAATGCCAGTCGACTAGCTTGAATTTTTCTTTTTTCTTGGATGCAAATAAACCTGAAATTTCGCGTTGATCCTCACTTAGTATATTGACAGAAAAATGACTGCACCGCTTAAACTCCAAAAGACTATGCGCAGATTTAGCGATGCAAATCAGAAGCATGGGCGGGTCAAGCGACACAGAAGTGAATGAATTAGCAGTAAAACCACGGGGTGTTCCATTAGCTTCGCGCGTTATTATAACTGTCACACCAGTAGTAAAGCTTCCAAACGCATTTCGAAGATCACGACGCGCTTCGTCCGAGGCCATGTCGATGCAGGAATTATTGTTTTTTCTGTTTTCGATATTCGCAGCCATAAGCCATTACCTTTAATCTTGCCGCAAAGTCAAACGCCAGTTTGTTCTTATAATCCCACCAACAATAATTTCTTTTTTCCAAATTGGATATTGGACCAAGTCAAATCCCCACCAACTCTTGTTTGTTCAACAAACTAGAGCCACCTGCGTAGTTACATCAGCACCTAAATCTCTAGAAAGTCAATGATAAGGTCATTAACTGCCCTAGGATTTTCAGCAAGAGCCATATGCCTTAATCCTTTAAGTATATGGACCTTTGATCCAGAAATTTCTGCCCCAATCGCATATGACATTTCCGGCCCATTTCCAAAGTCTTGATCCCCTGTCACTACTAGCGTGGGACAGGAAATAGCTGGGTCAGGTTTCACTATTTCATCGACCCCCTCTGCCAACACACCGTAAATCTTATAATAGACATCTGTTTTGTTGGCTATAACCCAATCGCGAACCAAATCTATGATTTTGGGGTTTGTTATAATGAAATCAGAGGTAAACCAACGTTTTAAAGCTGCCTCGACGGTTGCTTTAGATCCATATTTACGAGCTTGCTCAACTCTCTCCAATATAGCGGCCTGAGCTTGCGGCGAACGGTGGTGCGGTGAATGTAAAATTATCAATTTTTCGGTTCGCTCAGGTTCATCTTGGGCGAAACGGCGTGCAATCATGCCACCAAGCGAAAACCCAATAAGCGTTGCGTGATCAATGTTGCAAAAAGTCATCAAATTAGAAAGTTGTCGTGAGAACATTGATAGGCTTGGCGCATCAGTCGGCGTCGCACTTTGCCCATGACCATAAAGATCGTAACTTATCACACGATATTTATCTTTAAGTGCTGGAATCTGCCATTGCCAAATATCTTTATTAAGCCCTAGGCCGTGAATCATAATCAGCGGTGGATCCGTTGATTTTCCAAATTCACTATAGAGCGTACCTTTATATTCTTGTTCGATCATGCATTACTCAAATCGTTTTCAAATGCTGATATTAGGCCGATGTATAATAAAACGTCAGACATAGTTTGTCGAGAAAATCTAACTACCGCGAAATTGAGTTTGTCGGTAGTTAGCCATTTAAAAAATTAGTATCTCTATCAACAGATCAATAAGTTAAATTCAAACTCCTATACCATCACTTTTTTATTATATAACATTACTGTTCCACTATTACGTTGCAACACCTACGAATTGGAAAACATGCGTGTAAAATTTAACCTTCTGATAATATTTTATATTATTGTCATATTTGAAAATAATTCGTC
>CAJWEI010000089.1 GCA_913031285.1 uncultured Alphaproteobacteria bacterium
CTTAAAATCTGGAGGGCGTATGCCCGTGCGGGTTCAAGTCCCGCCGCCCGCACCAGTATTAATATGACAAATTCAATATTTTATTTTATCCGCGGGCAAATGTAAGCACAAGTCAAGCACAGACGATTTTTGTAAATTTGTGCTTGGCTGGTAATTATTCCATAAAAACTACTGACTAAAACTTGCATAATGACATCATCAACGCCTAATTTTCCCATAAACGGTCCAGCTGTTTATCGATAATCAATAAGTTTTGGAGGAAGTCATGCTGAAGATTGCCTTTCAGTGTGTCCTGTATCCGGCGGTCAAAAAGCTAATTCATGCGATTTCATTCAAGGAATTAAGGCATGACGGTTCCTTTTTGTTCTCAAAGTACCACTCTCAATTTTATGTGGAATTTTTTATTATTTACTTCAATTATTTTCCATCCCAAATACGGGTTGGTTCCAACCTAGACTATCGTCTGAGGACTTGACCCGGGTGATTATCTAATCGAAGTTCATTTTGAGTCACTGCTATGCCAATAACCAAAACGTGAGCAATGCCAACCGGATAGTTGCGAGGTTCGCGCACGGTAAATCGACTTGCTATCTGGTCTGAATCAAAACTACTGTATCTCCCATCATCCCCTCTTTCAAAGGCCCTCTATTTTTCAGACCAATTCGTTTAGCAGGAATTGAAGTTATTTTTCGTTAGATGTTATAACGAAATTTGTGAAGGAATAAGTTGTCAATGTTTTTATGGAGTGAGATATTACTGTCCTGACAAAACATATGCAGGCGGCTTTGTTGCACAAATCGTGTGAAGGACGTTCTTCCCCTTTCCCATACGCACTTAGCCTACTGGTTCTGTAACAGGTTTTACCAAGAGCAGTGTGGCGATAGAGGCTGGCGATGCGGATTTGGATTTCTGCGACCTGCCGTTCAAAGTCCCGCGCCATCAACGATTGGCGGAATAGTTTGATACAGTGCATTTAGGTTTTGACGCGGCTTCGACGGTGGTATCCGCTCCAGCGTCGTCACAGGGTGCGGCCCAGATATCGTTGCGCATTGACTGCATCGTTACGAGCAATTGCTCTGGTACTTGTTAGTTTCCAGGGCTTTGCATTCTCGGCAGCATACAACAGCTATGCTTTCCTTGGCCAAGCAGTATTTAAGTTTATTGCCTTTGACGCCACAGACAAGCCGGTCAACGACGTTTGGAGATGTTCCGGGTTTTTCGTTCGTCTTTATTCTATGATGATTACGATTAACTAAAAATTCTCTGTCGCTCAAAACCCTAAAACTATCCATTAGGCCCCGCCATCAGACAAAGGGCATTTGCCCCAAATAGCTAGGACTAATCAAGCCCAGTCCCAGAGGCTCTGACCATCCATCAGACGATCAGAGCACTATTTCATTTTATCCGAACATATCGGCGGTAATACCAGCGTACCAACCTTCTGACTCTTCATATGTCGCCTTGCGAACGTCAGATGTTTCGCCAGTTTTGGAAATAAATCCATCAACTTTAGCAATCTTTTCCTCGGTTGCCTTATAAGTTGCGCCTACTTTAATGCCATTGTTCGTGTCAATCAGCGACCAACAGGTGTTCGAGAACTTGGCAGGGAACACTTTTGAACCGGTCAATGCGCCCCGAACGGCGTTAGCACAAACCTTGGCCTGACTGTTGGCTGAGAACCCTGATTTTGGCATGTCGCCCTGCTGAGCTGCATCACCTAAAACATAGATATCTCCGTCGGCCTTTGAAGACATATCAACAGCATTAACAGGCGCATATCTGCCATCTGTTACTCCAGCCATTTCAGCAATTTTACCAGCTTTCATTGCAGGAATAACGTTACAGACATCGACCTTGGTAACTTCTCCATCTATAGTCAGTGTCATTGCTTCTGGATCAACGGAAACGACGTCTCCACCAAAATCGGGACCGATCCAGTCTATCATTCCATCATAGTGATTCTCCCAGCCTTCTTGAAATAACGCCATTTTGGAGAATTTCGGCTTTGGATCGGCAACGATAATTTTAGCCGTTGGGTTAACTTCCTTGAGTACGTGCGCTACCATGGAAACCCGCTCGTATGGACCTGGAGGACACCGATAGGGGTTTGGTGGAGCTACCATTGCGTAAGTACCACCCTCTCGCATTCCCATGACCTGCGCTTTTAGCAACTCGGATTGTGAACCCGCCTTAAAGGCGTGAGGCATATTATTTTGAGCTGTAATGTCCCAACCTTCGACGGCACCATCTACAAAATCAATGCCTGGCGACAGTATCAGCTTATCATAGTCAATTGATGCTCCACCAGCTAGGGAAACTTTTTTAGCATCCCTATCAACACCAACCGCCCAATCATGGACAACATTAATACCATATTCACTGACTAACTTGCCATAGCTATGGCCGACATCAGAAATTGATTTAAAACCACCAAGATATAAGTTTGAGAAGAAGCAAGTGTAGTATGTACGCGTTGGCTCGATCAAAACAACGTCAATAGCTCCTTTACTATCCTTGGCAATGTAGCGCGCAGCAGTCGCGCCTCCTGCTCCACCACCAACAACGACAACACGAGGCTTACCGGTGCCAGCGACCAATACCATGGGGGTCGACAAGGTTGCAGTTGCAGCTGCCGTCGTCCCAAGAAACGTTCTTCGATTTAGTATCATTTAAGGTCTCCTCCCTTTTATGCCTAGTTTTCCAGGCTTTCAAAATACACTGCCAATGCAGCGATCTCATCATCAGACAATCGGCCTGCAACCATTTGCATGACCGAATTGTCTCGATATTTTTCACGATAGGCTTGAAGCGCCGTTATAACTGACACTCTATCCATGCCGTGAATAAGCGGAATGCCTTCATCACCGCCTTTCTCTCTGTGGCAAGTCATACACTCGCTAGCCAAGTATTCTCCGTATTCTAGATCTCCGTCAATTGCCAGGATATCTGAGTCGACGACGAAAGCTTGGACAACTTCGACAGGGTTAGTGTCATTGAAAGACTTAAGATATTCAACCACTGCTGTAATGTCTTCCTTTGATTTTAGGCCAGAAAAAGCCATCTTCGTGCCTTTAAAGTAGGATCTGGGTTTCTCCAGAAACTCAGACAAGGCTTGAACATCCCACTGACGACCTTCATCATGCGCCGAAGACAAAATTTTGGAATACTTAAAACCCTCAACATCGCCAATTACGCGACCAATTACTGCGTTCAAATGAGGGCCAGACCTGTTCTTTGCACCATCACCTACTTGATGACACGCACTACATTTTTTGAAAACCTTTCTGCCTTTTTCCAGCATGGAAGGGTCCAAATTAACTTTTACTGCTACAGTTGTAGAAACAGCCCCCTCTTCAGGCACGGCAGAATTATCTGTTTTAATGATAGTTTTTTCGCCATCTTCTTCCGGGGTTACATCCAAAATTGACGCACGCATAGTAATTTTAACATCTGCTTTGCAATTCTGCATACAAGGCTCAGACCGCCATAATGAGTATTCAGCTTGTGCGCGATCATCAATTACAAATCCATCTTTATTATACATTTCAAAGGCTGCGAAATTCTCGTGGCTCAATTCGAAGTCGTCATCAACTAAATCGTTGGAATATAAGATATAGGCAACAATTGCGTATGTCTCGTCCACTGTTAAAGACTGCGCTTCACCAAAAGGCATTGATCGATGCACGTAGTCCCAGACCGTTGACAGATGCGGCCAGTACGACCCAACAGTTTTGACCGGGTCTTCGTCTGCAAGAGTGTCAAACCCGCCCGCAAGGACAGGCCAGTTATCAACCCCTTCAGCAAAATCGCCGTGGCAGGAGGCACATTTTTCAGCGAAGACTTCTTCACCCCAATAGGCATCGCCGCGCCCTTCTGGCAAACCGCGACCATCAGGCAGAACATTAACATCCCATGCTGCAATTTCTGCCATAAGAGCATCTCGTCCCAGACCATAGATACCATCGCGGTCTGGGGCGGGCTCGGCGAATATACCACCACTGTTTATCGTCGCAGATTTAGCCTTTACTGCAACAATTTCTTTGGCCAATGCATCCGCACGCTTGGAATGTTCAGAAACCGCCAATTTTGCTGACGAAGCCCGCTCTTCAACTACCTTCAGGCGTTGTTCAAGACCGACAATTTTTTCACCGCCATAGTTCCAATTCGCATAAGAAACCGCGGACGCCAAAATAAACGCAGTGCCACCGATCGCCGGCAAAATAAAATTAAGTGACTTCGACATTTTCAGCGATTCCATCCGCATTCACAAACCAAGTTTGAATACAATTATTGTGGTAGACACCGTTCTCACCTCGCAAGGAACGCAGCTGTGGTTTCGTCGGCTGGACATACCCTGTTTCATCAATCGCACGGGCCTGAAGCAACATTTCCGTTCCATCCCACTCTGTATCCAGATAAAATCGTGTCAGAGCCTTGCTTTCTCCCTGTTTGCCTAAGCGTGCAATTTCCCAGCTTATCCCACCATCTCTGGAAATATCCACTCTTGTGATTTTGCCATGGCCCGACCATGCCAAGCCAGAAATCACCAGTGGGCCAGATCCATGGGTAATCGGCGACTGCGGGCTCGGCGATGTAATGACAGATTTTGCATCCATGACCCATGTCCACTTTCGAGATGTTCCATCAGATAAAACGTCTGTGTATTTTGATGTTTCTTCACGGCTTTCAATAGCTGCGTCAGTAACTTCAATACGTCGTAACCATTTCACCCACATGTTGCCTTCCCAGCCTGGCACGACTAACCTTACAGGGTATCCGTGTTCCATGCGAAGCGCTTCACCATTTGCCTTAAAAGCAACTAAAACGTCATCTAGCGCTTTTTTCATCGGTAATGAACGTCCATTTGACGACGCATCAGCACCTTCAACAAAAACCCAATTATCGTTGGATAAATCTGCCCCCACTTCTTTAAGCAGCAGCTTCAAAGGGACACCAGTGTATTCCATATTGTGGATCATGCCGTGTGTAAACTGCACGCCATTCAATTGCGCGCCAGCCCATTCCATCCCAGTATTAGCAGCGCATTCACAAAAATAAACGTGGTTTTCTCGGGGAAACCTTTCCAGATCTTGGTAAGTGAAAACCAAAGGTCGATCAACCAAGCCATTGATCAATAGACGGTAATCTTCCTTGCGCAATTCTATAGCACCAGAATGGTGACGTTCAAATGCGCAGCCCTGCGGTGTAATGGTTCCTTCCAAGGCGTGTATTGGTGTAAAGTTAATTGAAGAAATTGGTGAGGCTGTCAGCCACTCGACGTTTCTGCGAACGACATCAGATTCAAAGCTAATAGGCATTCCATATGGAGTTTCGTCAACACCAGCACCAGTCACCGAGGCCCATTCCTGTACATCTGTAATCAGCGGGTCTGGTGTTTCTGCTGCCAGAGCGGTGCCTGCAACCCCGATTGCTGTGGCCGCAGTGCCCTTTAAAAAAGCACGACGCGACGGGTTACTATGATTTTTTTTAGGTAGTAAAGCCTTATCCGTCGGTTTGTTCATGCGCCAAAGACCTTTATGCTGTTATTTTCTAAAACCCGTACTGTGCCCAATTTTCGAATATGATTTTCGACAATATCCCAAATCTGTGGACCCTCCGTCCCTTCCATAATCGACGCCCAACCAGCCACCATGTAGGACTTGTCAGGATCAATACGCTCACCAGTCTTCAAGAGTGTTAGGTCACTAATACGTGCACCCTGTGATTGGGTTAAGTCTATTGAATAACCAAGTCCTCCCGTTCGAACCATATCGCCACCTTGTTGATAATAAGGGTTTGGGTTGAATATATTGTCCGCAACATCTTCAAGAATTTCATGCAAAAGCTTGCCAGACATTTCCGAACGATAGGCTTGCCCATAGGTCATGGATGTGACCCCAAAAATATCTTCGCGTGTAATGTCCTGCCCGGGGATCAATGACGGACCCCAGCGTACTCCAGGACTAAGTGCAATTTCGGCGTCCCGTTCCGATAACAATGCGTCGCAAATAAGATCATCCCAAGTACCGTTAAAGTTGCCACGACGATATAAAAGACCATCGGTCTGCCCGATTACTTCAGACATTTCAGTCGCATAGGGCGCCCGCTGCTCTGAGATCAACGCCGCCACATCTTTGTCAGAATCGATCACATCAGAAAAGATTGGAATCAGCTTCGTACGGTATCCCATCATTCGCCCGTTGCGGATATCCAAATCTACCCGGCTTACAAATTTACCATTTGATCCGGACGGAACAATAATCGTTTCATTGATGAGTCCCGGTTCAGGCAGGGCGTCATGTGTGTGGCCGGACAGGATAACATCGATACCGGGCACCAAGCTGGCCATCTTTTTGTCAACGTCAAAGCCGTTATGAGATAAAACAACTACGCATTCTGCTCCAGCCAAACGGACTTCTTGAACCATCGCGGCCATGTTTTCATCGCGAATGCCAAAACTATATTCGGAAAACATCCAACCAGGATTAGCAATTGGCAAGTAAGGGAAAGCTTGACCTATTACCGCAATCTTGGTGCCGCCTCGTTCAAACATTTTATAGGGTGGGAACAGGTCTGATGGTTCATCCCATTCGGCATCAAAAATATTTTGACCCAAAGCTGCAAACGGCAAGTTTCTAACAATTTCGTTCACACGATCCGATCCCAAGGTGAATTCCCAGTGAAAGGTCATCGCGTCTGGTTTCAAAACGTTCATGACATTTACCATGTCCTGACCAGCCGTTTTCAGGCAGGTATAAGACCCGTGCCATGTGTCGCCACCATCCAATAAAATAGCTTCAGGCCGGTCCGCCCTAATGGCTTTGATCACGGTGGCAACATTATCCAGGCCACCAACCCTCCCATAACCTTGCGCTAGTGCTGAAAAATCGCCGGACGTTAAGGCGTAATGACTAGAGCTTCCATCAGCTATCCCATAGGCTTTTCGAAAATCAGCTCCGGTTATGTGTGGTACCGCACCTCTGTTATCACCAACACCAATATTTACTGACGGTTCCCGGAAATAGATTGGGTTTAATTGGCCGTGAATATCCGTGATGTGGATCAAGGAAACATTCCCAAAAGTGTCAAATTGAACAAGTTGATCTTGGCTCAGCGATTGTTGTGCAGCCAAGCGGCACCAATTTCCAAAGCCGGACGCACCAACAATTGCGGTTGCCGCCATGCTCACTTGCAAAAAGTCCCTTCGCGAAATCATTCATTTATTCCAAGAAAAGGGTCTGATCCAGCAACTAGGCAGAGCTGAAATCACGTTATCGTTTCTATTCAACTTTGATCTTTTTCTTTTTCTCATAAACGGACCCATCATCGTCATACCAGGTAAACACAAATTCACCCGCTTCAGGAACAATTGCATCAAAAGCAAAATAAGGGTTTGTTGAAATTGAGGGTTCCAACTTCACATCTATAATGTTCTGCCCATTAAAATCTGCCACAAAGCGATTGATAATGGACCTAGGAACGATATTACCGTCTCCATCGCGGCGTTGCCCGCTTTCCATTTTGTGTTTGATTAGTGTTTTGATAGTGATTGTCTCTCCAACCACTGCTGACTTTGGAACCTTAACACGGGGTTTTCCACTTCTTGACATTTGTATTCTCCGATGCCCGAACTAGCCGCCACAGCCGCCGATTGTTACCTTCACTGTAGTCCGCGCGATTTGCCACGAACTATCGCCCATTTTCGCCAACGCAATTACATCTTGCGTCTGCGCTAAACGTACCCGAGTTGATACACCGCGAGAGGGGCTGAGTGGTCCAAAGTTATAAGTTGCAATTATTGGCTCGGGATTGCCTTCGCCAAATAACATGATTTGTTCAGCACCCTCTGCCGAAACATCCAAAGGAACCGCATTGCCATTTTCCGCAATTTCTGGAGCAATTAAATCAATCAATCCTTCTCCAAGCTTCGCACCACTTGTCAATTCATTAATTAAATCACTTGCTTTAGAAGCAAAGCTCGGAATGGACCCCAAAGCTGTCCAAACAACTGTTCCAGAACTAATCCAAATCATTTCTCGACGGTTTAAAGCCATCCATATTCTCCAAAAATACCGTTGTATGCGGTTAGTCAATCAACATTAATTGATAGCAAACAAACCAATTCACCCATCCTTAATTCTGCACAAAATTACGATCCAATCAACAACAAATTCATATTTTTGAATAAGTTCAAATTTGTCTTTTTCATAATATTTCTGTTGGGTTGAAATTTTTTGTCGCTTTCGTCTTTTTCACCCTAAGCTATTGAGCCATGGTAACTGCTCCAACAGCCAAGCGGCGATCAGCCTTAGGGAGTTTGACGCCACCAAAACAGCGAACAGAAGCAGGAAAATTCCCGAAATCTTTTCCACAAGGCGTAAATACTTCTTGAAGCCTTTAAGCCATCTGAGAAATGGAAAGACAAATACACTGGCAAAGATAAATGGGGCAGTCATGCCGACTCCGTAGGCGACTAACAAGACTGTCCCCTGAAAGGCCGTTTCCTGAGCAGCGGCAAGAAACAAAATCGTCGCGAGGATTGGGCCAACACAGGGTGTCCATCCAAACGCAAATGCGAAGCCCAACAAAAAAGACCCAATCAGAGAATAATTCTGGGGAACTTTTGTGAATAATTTCAATTGCCGAAATAAATAGTCTATCCGGACCACACCCAAAAACTGCAAACCCATTATTGTAATGATTGCCGCCGCAATCCATCGCAAGATTCCAAAATGATCCCGTAACATCAGCCCTAGTTTGGATGCCGAAGCTCCCAAAAGGACAAAAACAACAATGATCCCGGCGGAGAAAGACAAAGCGGCGACAAAAGCGCGAAATATTACCCTTCTCTTGATCTTTTTGCCGGCGTTGACTTGTTTGATTTCAACCCCAGCCAAATAACTCAGATAAAACGGCACAACCGGCAGGATACATGGCGAAATAAATGACAAAACACCCGCCGCAAGCGCACCCAAAACTGTAATGTCTACCATTTACACAACTCTGGCCATTGCAAACACATTCAGTTATTGTGTTATATACATTCTAAAGACAAGGCGAGCTAAATTAAGATGAAATGCCCATTGTTTGCTCTCGCCTGTTTAATTTTAGCAATGCTGCCGCGTTTAGCCCAAGCAGACCTTTTATTGCTTATGGCCGAGGAGGACGGTTGTTATTGGTGCCAAAAATGGTATGACGAAATCGGAATAATTTATCCAAAAACTGTTGAAGGTAAAATTGCTCCAATTTGGTCGTTTAACATTCATACTGAACTACCAAGCGTCACTTTATCCAAAGACCTGATATTCACGCCAACCTTTATTCTGACCGATAACGGACAGGAAATTGGCAGAATCGAAGGCTATCCGGGTGAGGATTTCTTCTGGGCGCGGCTCGGAATGCTGTTCGATGCCCAAAATATTTCCTTGGAAATTGTTGAATAGACAACTAAGCAAAACCCTATGGCTGAAGTTTTGAAAATATCATCCCGACTCCCTATCTTCGATGTGAATATGAATTCTGAAGATATGGACAGCATGGTCAAGAATGCGCAGAAGGCATCCAACTTTCTTAAGGCAATCGGACACGAAGGAAGATTGATGATCCTGTGCTATCTCTCGTCAGGTGAAAAATCCGTGAAGGAATTAGAAGATCTTTTGTCGTCGCGACAAGCCGCAGTTTCACAACAACTGACTCGATTGAGGCTGGAAGGGCTAGTTAAGCCTCGGCGCGAAGGAAAGGCAATATACTACAGCTTAACAGATGAACGGACCCGCGAAATCATCGAAGTCGTTTACGATCTTTTTTGCAGGAACGAAAGCGGCTAGACAGACAACCACGATCGAGGGACAACGTGCTTGAAACACTAGGAGAAGCAAATACTGCGGCCATGATCGGTCTGTTTGGTGGCCTCGTCCTCGGTTTAGCTGCAAGCGTTGGGCGTTTTTGCACATTAGGTGCAATAGAAGACTTTCATTATTCAACCGACAACAGACGCCTTCGCATGTGGGGTATTGCTATTGGTGTGGCGATTATTGGGACGCAAAGTGCAATTTATTTTGGGCAACTGGACCTATTGCAGACAATTTACCTCGACCGTGTTTGGAACCCGGTGGCAACTGTTGTAGGCGGGTTCATTTTCGGCTACGGTATGGCACTTTCTGGAAATTGCGGTTTGGGAGCACTGGCTAGGCTGGGTGGTGGGGACATTAGATCATTTGTCATCGTTGTCGTCATGGGCCTATCAGCCTATTTTGTTATGTCAGGACCTCTCGCCCATTTCAGAATTTGGCTATTCCCAGTTGAGACCAACGCTCTAAACGCTCAGGGTTTGGGACAATTTTTTGAAGACCTGATAGGGCTGGACCCTGTCTACACCGGAATTGTGATAGGTGTGGCTTTGATTTTTATCGCACTTGCCGATCGCCGGATGATATCCTCATGGACCTCCATATTTTGGGGAGCGGTAGTTGGAGCCGTTATAGTATCTGGCTGGCTTGGCACCCATTGGGTATCGAAAAATGGTTTCGATGTTGAGGCTATTGAAACACATTCCTTTGCAGCCCCTATCGGCGACACAATTTTTTATTCCATGACAGCGTCTGGCAATTCTTTATCGTTTAGCGTGGGGTCAGTGCTGGGCGTAGTTTTTGGGTCCTTTTTGGGTTCTTTATTGAAAGGTCAATTTAGATGGGAGGCCTGTGAAGACCCTCGAGAACTGGGCCGCCAAGTCTTTGGAGCCATCTTAATGGGGACTGGCTCAATCTTGGCTGTCGGTTGCAGCATAGGTCAGGGCATTTCCGCGTTTTCCACGCTCGCCTTTAGCGCCCCTTTTGCATTGATCATGATCTTTCTGGGTGCGTCTTTAGGATTGAAAAAAATGCTTGAAGGGTATTTTTGAAATGTTTGCATAGATTTTCGAATCAATAACGACCAAGCACAGCTACATAAATACAGCGCCCTAACTTCAGCGCTTTTGTTGTGATATCTTTGAGAATGACCAGGGTCTGATTGGATAAGAACGAAGGAACGGTTTATAGGAGCCAATATCACCCTATCATCTCGTTGCTGCAGGCTCATTGCACCTCCTTCCACCTCGATACATACGGGCTGCGACCCGCATGGCGCGGCACAGAAACTCGACGAAGGGGTCATGGCGTGGCAGGGCGCGAACTGTAAAGAGTTGGACAAGGAAATTAAAAAATTAGAGCATTCTCTGGGCATCGCCGCGCGATTTATCAGGTGAATTTGTCAAAACTATGCATCCATATTGCTGATCCCTGTGATCCTAATTTCCAAACGCTCGATGGGTTTTTCAAACTCCAAAAACCCCAAGTGTATAATTCGATGGTTGATTTGTTCGA
>CAJWEI010000090.1 GCA_913031285.1 uncultured Alphaproteobacteria bacterium
GTTCCAATGGCCAAAGGCAGGTTACAGATCTCGCCATGGCGAGCTGGCGCGCACCCGCCACAAGACCGCTTCCAGAAAGCCGATTGTCTTTTGCCGTTGCTCTGGCATCGCTGACCTTACCTGAAAGATGCGGCTTAAGCCGCCGCCACAAGAGGTCCGACACCTTAAACCCTTGCTCGTTTATTCAAAACTCCATTCTGGAAGTTTGAGTCAGAAATTAAGCCTGATGGGAATCCTAAATGTCCACATGCCCTAGTTAAGTTATGCAAATATAATTAAGTGTCGGCCACTAAATTTAAATTACATCGATGGCGAATTCAGCTAAAGAACGCAGATGTTCTATAACAGCTGTCCGCGAGGCCATTGAATCGGCTGCCCTAAGAGCTTCGAGAATTGTTTCATGCTGCTTACTATCAGGCATCAGTCGCTCTGAAAGCCGTTCGATTTCAAAAAGCTTAGTAGTTATACGCAGAGATTTCAGAATGTCTTGCATAACCAAGTTTCCGCAAGCATCGATATATAGATTATGCACCTGATCATCGGACCGCCAATGAGCTAACATATCATATGGTTTTTGGTTTTGTACAATCCGCAAATACGAGTGAACTTGATCAATTTTAACATAGTCTATGCGGCCAATCGCAAGTTCTACAGCCTCAGATTCTAAAATCTCACGTATCTTCAAACTATGTAAGTATTCTCGAATTTCAACGCGTCGTACCACATATGATCTACTTTCGAGTTTTCTTAAAAGGCCTTCACTTTCTAAACGTTGCAGGGCTTGCCGGAGTGGCGTCCGAGAAACTCCAAGTTTTTCAGCTAGATGAGACTCAACAATCAGTTTTCCGCTGGGCAACTCACGCTCTTGAATCATACGTGAAAGTGCCCTGTGAGCCTTTTCTGAGAGTGTTTGTGGTGCATCTTGCATAGGGAAACTTTCATAATGTACATCAACTAGGCTAGCACCATTAAATTCGGTAGTATTACTAATCTCCACCTAATTTACCGAGTTCACTTAAACAACTGTTAAATTTTAAACATGTAATGATGAAATAACCTCAATACATGTACAATCTTAACAATCCTGACACATGATGAAATAAAAATCTTGCGTTCAGTAACTATCTGAGTAAGCTATATGTATACAGAATGTATACCAAGTCATCAAAGGATTTTAGGTATTAATGAAACGGCTACAATTTTATTGAAAGAACTTTGCCAGGCCCAAGTTCGTGGTGAGACTGCAGTTCAAAAACTCATTTCTGAGCGATTAGTAGCTACTGGGTGCTTGGTTGAAGAATTTGAATATGATCCGGCTGATGTTAAGGTGAAAGGCGAATTCGCCATAGATCAAGCAAGAGCCAAGGACCGCCGCAAAGCGATTGTTGGTACATTATCTGGATCTCCACAGCTGCCCAGCTTATTGGTTTTTGCCCATCCGGATGGAGAAATGATAGGAGACATATCGCAGTGGCGGCACGATCCCTTTGCCGGCAGCATAGAAAATGGTCGGCTTTTTGGTTGGGGAGTGGCTGACGATTTGGCAGGATGTGCTGCTGCAGTTGCTGCTCTGGAAAGTATAGCAAATAGCGATAAGCCAATGGGAAGTGTAATTTTCGCCTCAACTCCATCTAAAAGGCATGCGCGAGGTGTCTCTGCGCTTTTGCATAACAATATCACAGCTGATGCATCATTATATCTGCACCCAGCTGAATCAGGTTCTGGCATGCGTGAAATCAAGGCCGTTGCTTCCGGTCATATGGAATTCCAAATTATTGTGAAAGGTTGCCCTCCGGAAACTACGGAACCGGGTCACACAGCATTTTCACATCTAGCAGAAAATCCGATTGATAAGGCCCTTATGATACGTTCGGCGCTTGTCAGGTTGGCTGAGGAAAGGGCAAAGCGTGTTCGTTATCCTCAGATTGAGGCACTGGTTGGGCGTGCAACAAACCTTCACGTATCCAAAATTACTTGCGGAGATATGTGTCGTTTATCACGTATTGAGGACACTTGTATCCTGGGGTGCGCAGTTTCATTTCCCCCAAGCGAAACGATTAATCAAGTTAAGGTTGAGATAGAGGCGACAATTGGAAAGGCTGTTGAAGCAGATAATTGGTTACGTGATCATCCACCCCAAGTTGTCTGGGTTTCCGGTGTCACAGGCGGTGAAGTTTCAACGGATCACCCGCTTTATCAGACCGCAGCAGCGGCGATATTAAAAATAACTGGTGAAGCGCCGAGTAACAACCCAATGCACACATCTTCAGACATCCGAAATCCGATCGTTGAAGCCGGAATTCCTTGTATTGGTCTCGGCTGTCTTGCTGGAGATCTTTCTCAGAATAACAGTCATGATGAGTGGATAGATTTGGCTGATTTCCATCGAATGGTGGAGGTTACAAAAGCTATTGTTGCCGATTGGTGTAGTGGTTTTGTACCAGATCCGAGTCAAGAAAAAAGATTTAATCAAACTAGCAACATCAACAAAGAGAGGTAATGAGAATGAAATATCTTAGTTTTAAAATGGTCGCCATAAGCCTATTTATATCTACTGGTTTTGCAGTGGCAGAAGAGTGCCCTAAAAACTTGCCGACAATTGAACCTGGTAAGCTGACTATGTCGATCAACGCAACAATTCCACCAAGACAATACATCGATGATCAAGGAAACCTTCAAGGCCTTCATCCAGACCTTGGCAATGAAATTGCCAAAAGACTCTGTTTGGAGCCGGCTTACATGAATGTTGAATTTGCTGTTCAAATTCCGGGTCTTGCAACGAAACGTTGGGATATGGTCAATACAGGAATGTATTATAAACCAGAGAGAGCCCAGATTATGAGGATGGTTCCATACGTTGTTAATGCTCTTGCACTCGTTGTGGAAAAAGGAAATCCGATGGAGGTGACTGGATATGAAAGCCTTGCAGGCGAACCCGTTGCAACTGAAATCGCCGGTTTTGCGGATAACCTGATCAGAACGATTAACGATGAGCAGGTCGGCAAAGGTATGAAGTCAATGGATATAAAAGCGTTTAACACCTTTGCTGAAGCGTTTGCCGCATTAGGAGCTGGGCAAGTTAAGGCTGTATTCGGTCCCGATGCAGTGGCTGCTTATTATGCAGAGCGAGGTTCCTTTGACGTGGGTGCTTCAGGACTAAACCCTGGACTTCCTTCCTCTTTCGGATTTGACGGAAAAACAGGTCAGCGTTTGGCACATGCCGTATCAAATGTTCTGAGAGACATGGTCGATGACGGCACCTATAATAAACTTATGAGTTCTTACGGCGCGACCCAAATTCAATTTTGGGACGACTATACTGGCGATGTCGCAGTATATTACAACCCTGAGTAAAGTAAAGTCATAACTTTATATCATAGAAAATATGCCTAGCCTTAAGCGTGTACTGGAGGCTAGGTGTAGAAAGCAGAATGATGACTAAACATTTACTAAAAACTAAATTATTCCTAAAGGAGCGTTAGACATGAGTTGGAGTTGGCCATATTTCTTTGACTATATGATTAATGGGTTGATGCTCCGCGGAGTTTGGGTGACAATTTGGTTAAGTATTATTTCTATGATTTTGGGTCTGGGATTGGGAATTTTAGCCGCGTTAATGAAAATGTACGGTAACCGTGGCACGCGATATATCGCAGAATTCTATATCTGGCTTTTTCGTGGTACACCAATTTTAATACAACTTGTGATTATATACACAGGATTGCCGCAATTAGGCATTCGTTTCAATGTAGTTGAGTCGTGCATTCTGGGACTAGCCCTCAATGAGGGAGCGTATCTGGCTGAAATTATTAGGTCTGGTATTATGTCCGTGGACAAAGGGCAGGAAGATGCTTCACGGGCGGTAGGAATGAATTGGAGAGAGCGAATGTGGTTGGTTATACTACCCCAAGCCACTCGCACCATAATACCGCCTCTTGGAAATCAGTTTAATGGGATGCTGAAAACCACATCTCTTTGCTCAGTGATTTCTATGCAAGAACTTATGAGAAGCGCGCAGATGATAGCTCAAATTCAATTTAGGGTGCTTGAGGCATACTGTATTGCGGCGCTTTGGTACTTGCTGCTGGTTTCTATTTGGGGACTCGTACAAACTCGAATTGAGGCACATTACGAAAGACCTTTCGGATCGGAAGAGGCTAAACCAAATAATGAAAAGTAAGAATGTTGACTCAAAAGCATGTATAGCTGTTGTCTGAAATTTAAGTGGGGCGAAAGGTCATGGGTAATCTAGCTTGGAGATGAATAAAAATGAATGATACCGGCTTGGTTGTAGCCATTAAAAATGTCAAAAAATCATTTGGTAATAATGTGGTACTGGATGGTATTAATCTTGATGTTTCTAAAGGTGAGGTCGTGGTGATTTGCGGCCGTTCGGGAAGTGGTAAAAGCACTTTACTTAGATGTATCGATCAGCTTGAAACTGTTGATTCTGGAGAAATTCGTGCAGCAGGTCACTTAATGGGCTTTAAAGAACTTAACGCAAAAATTGTGCCCTTGAAGGATGCGTCCGTAGCTATACAGCAACGGGACATAGGCATGGTATTTCAAAACTTCAACTTATTTCCTCATGTCAGTGTTTTAGAGAATATAATGATAGCCCCAACTAGAATTCTCAAACGCAAAAAAGATGAAGTTGAAAAAGAGGCATTGGCACTTTTGGAAAGGGTTGGACTACCGGATAAAAAAAATGCCTATCCAAGGCAACTATCTGGAGGTCAACAACAAAGAATAGCAATTGCAAGAGCACTTGCAATGAAACCAAAGCTCATGCTTTTTGACGAGCCTACATCGGCTCTTGACCCTGAAATGATCTCAGAAGTTTTGGACGTTATGGTTGATTTATCGAAAGCCGGCATGACTATGATTGTTGTCACCCATGAAATGGGATTTGCACGCGCGGCAGCAGATCGCGTGATCTTAATGCATGATGCAAAAATAGTAGAGGATGCAACGCCAAAAGACTTTTTTGAAAATCCCAAAAGCGAACATACCCGTCTATTTCTGTCTAAAATTCTTCAACATTAAAAATGGCATTTGTGCGCACCACCCTAGGAGATATCAACCCTTCCGAGGTAGGTAACATAATGTTTCATGAGCATGTTCTGTTCGACATAGTAGCGACCTGTGCTGAGGGCGATCGAAATTCTACCATTGGCATGCAAGACCGTTGGCAAATTGATTACCTTTCAAATGAAAATCCGGCAAACGCTCATCAGACAGATCCAGAAATTGCAGCTAATGAAGTTTTACTTTTTTTAGCTGATGGAGGTAGCCTAATCGTAGATCAATCAGTTTATGGTTTAGCGCGCAATCCTACCGGGCTCGCACACATCGCTCGTGAGACAGGTGTTCATCTAGTTGCAGCTGCTGGTAGCTATACAAAGCCCTACCTGTCCTCAGCCTATCTGAACTTGGATATAGAAAAACTAACTGACCTTTTTATCCGCGAAGTTAACGAAGGAATTGATGGAACTAACATTCGCGCTGGTCTAATTGGCGAGATGGGGTGTTCTTGGCCGATGGCTCCATTTGAGCGGCGAGCTTTGCAGGCTGCCGCTCAGGCTGCCGTAGCCACGGGTGCGGCCCTTTCGGTGCATCCTGGTAATGACCTTGATGCTTGTGTAGAGATTTTAGACATTGTCGAGGCAGAGGGCTTAGACCCGCAGCGTATAATATTATGTCACATGGATCGAACACATCCCGACGGCGTGGGCATCGGCCGGTTACTGGAACGTAATGCAAACGTGGAATGGGATTTTTTTGGTATTGAACAATCATATTATTGGATGGGTGAGGTTGACTTACCCACCGATAGAAAGCGGCTCGGTTTGATCCGTAAATTTGTGGACAAAGGCCATGCCAGTCAAATTCTAATATCACAGGATATATGCACCAAAACCCGTTTGCGCCAATGGGGCGGCCATGGTTATGGCCACATCCTGCGCAATGTTGTGCCATTAATGAAAAAGCTTGGCTTTGAAGCCTCACTGATAAGGCAGCTAATGCGCGAAAATCCACTAAAATTACTTACGCTTAAGGAGCGTTCAGCATGATAGAAACCTTTCGCGGAACATACACTGTAATGGTAACCGCTTTTAACAAAGACGGCCAACTCGATCTCAACGCCCAGGCTCAGTTTACGGAATGGCAAGTTCAGCAAGGTATACATGGATTGATACCGCTGGGGTCTACAGGAGAATTTTTATCACTTTCTGCCGAGGAGCGCTGCGCAGTTGCAAAATGTGTGATTGATACAACGGCTGGGCGTGTTCCCGTTTTGGTAGGCGCAGGTGCAGAGAGCACAGACGATGTAATCACCAACGTTAAAATGGCAGAAGATTTGGGGGCAGACGGTACAATGATTATCCCACCGTTCTATTCCACGCCCACTTGGGATGAGTTGATACACCATTTTGGTCGGATTAGTGAAGCATCTAATAGACCAGTTATGATTTATAATAATCCCGCTACTGCCAATGTTGATCTCACGCCACAGCTCGTTTCTGAGCTCTCAAAATTAGAAAATATCGATTATATCAAAGAATCTACTATGGATGTAACGCGGATACGTGATATCCTTGACATGTCTGATGGCCGTATTACTGTTTTTGGCGGCATTATGGGTTTCGAAAGCTTTGTAGAAGGAGCAGAGGGCTGGGTGGCCGTAGGGTCCAACGTTATGCCTTCAGCATTCGCGCGACTATTCGAGTTGACCGTTGATGATGAAAATTATAGAGAGGCGCGAGCTCTTTACCGCGAAGTTTTGCCAATCATCCGACTGGTGGCTGGTCACCGTTATGTTTCGGGAAGTAAGGCGGCTCTTAGTTTGATCGGTCATTCTGTCGGTGCTCCGCGACCACCCCGCTTAAAACTGCCAGAAGCTGAGATGTCAGAAGTGCGCGATGCCCTTACTTCAGTGGGATTACTAGTGCAAACGGTGGGTTGATTATGAGCAACAAGATTTCTCAAATTAATTCTTTAAATTTTAAATTTGATGGTAAAATTTTTGGGGCTAAACCTGGTGACAGCATTGCGGCGGCATTGATGGGGGCAGGAGAAAAAGTGCTTGGTTGCCGCCGGAGTGGTAAAGTCCGAGGCGTATTTTGCGGAATGGGCGTGTGTAATGATTGCCTTGTTACAGTGAACGGCATCCGCGGAATACGAGCTTGTATGGAAAAGGTTCGAGATGGAATTTCTGTGGAGAGTGAAAATGAAATCGAACTAGTTGAAAGCTCGGTGCCTCCAGTTGCAACAACATATCAGGAAATTACTACTGAAGTACTAATTATCGGAGCTGGTCCTGCAGGATTTTCTGCGGCAATTTATGCCTCAAATAACGGCGCTAATGTGACGGTTTTGGACGAACGCGAAGATCCTGGTGGGCAATATTTCAAACAGCGTACGAAAGGTTATAGAGGATCCAGTCGGCTGGATCGCCAGCATTTGCGTGGCAATGAGTTGATTAACAGTGCCGTTTCATCTGGGGCACAAATTATCTATGGCCAGACTGTTTGGTTCGCCCGACGAGAAGGGAAGCGATTCCATGTTCGCAGCCTAGGCGGTAGTAATAGTTTTAAAATTCTTTCCAAGACTGTAATTGTAGCAGTTGGGGCATATGAGCGTCCGACTGTTGTGCCAGGTTGGACGCTGCCGGGTTCCATAACCATCGGTGCAGCTCAAACCTTAGCCCGAAGATACGGCATTGTTCCTGGTTCGCGTGTGGTAATAGCTGGTCATGGGCCTCTGGGACTACAGCTGGCATCCGAACTTATTTCATTAGGTGCGAACGTGCTTGCACTTGCAGAGCGTGGAAGGCCGCGTTTATGTATGGCTCTTTTTAAAGCTATATGCACTGCTCCTCGATTGGTGGCTAATGGTGTCGGCTATCGGTTGTCTACATTGCGCGCAAACACAAAGTTTTTGCCTGGCTGGGAGCTATCTGAAATCCTTGGAGAAAACTTCGTAGAAGGTGTCAATCTGCGTCAGATTTCTACTGGCCAAAAACGCCAGTTTAATGTGGATATAATTGCTGCAGGAGACGGTTTCGCCCCCCAACTCGAGATGAGCCGTCTTCTAGACGTGCCTCTAATGACAAATCCGGCAACAGGGCAAATACAACCAAGGCGGGAGGCGGATGGTCGCACTGAAGTGGAAGGTGTTTGGATTGCTGGCGATGCAGGTGGTTTAGGTGGAGCAGAAATAGCACTTCTTCAAGGTAAACTAAGTGCTATTGGGGTTTTGGCCAGTTTAGGCTACCCAGCTGCGGAAAAACTTACTGGAATAAAATGGCAATTTAATAGAGCTCGAAAATTTCAATCTGCTTTGTGGTCACTGTACGGCGCACCGGAGCGCCGGCCTTCAAAAAATGAAACAACATTGTGTCGCTGCGAAGAGGTGTCGGTGGGTACGGCCCGTAACGCCATTGCAAAAGGAGCGCATGATCCCGCTGTTTTGAAATGTGAAACGCGAATTGGCATGGGACGATGTCAAGGACGTTATTGTTTGCCTCAAACGCTTTGTCTTTTGAATGACGCAGGGCATCCAACAGCTCCAGAGGCTCTGTTTGCCCCACAAATTCCTGCACGTCCTTTACCTCTTGGTGCCCTAGGTCTGGAGAAAGCAGAATGGGGCGGGCACCGAGAAAGCCTACTTAGCCTACGCCCTGTGAGAAATAAATTGATACCGTTAACCCTAAAATCTGTTGATTTAATTATAATTGGTGCTGGCATTACTGGTGTTACAGCGGCTTTATACGCTGCGCGTCAAGGAGCATCAGTGGTGTGTTTGGATAGAGGGCGGATAAATGGTGAAGCGTCTGGCGGGAACGCAGGCAGTCTGCATCTACAGCTTTTGTCATGGGATTTTGGTAAAAAAGCCGTTGGAGATGGCCGCCTACAACTGGATACATTACCACTACAAAAAGAGTCGATTGAGCTTTGGAGGCTATTAGAAACAGAGCTGGAGGTAGACTTTGAGATGTCGGTTACTGGAGGTCTTATGGTTGCCGAAAGTGAAGAGCAAATGAGCTTTCTTGAGACAAAATCTAAGGCAGAAGCAAGCGTCGGTATCGAAACAGAGGTGATAGATTTTTGCCGCATAAAAGAAATTGCCCCCGCTATATCTGATAAAATTATTGGTGCAGCATGGTGCCCTGGAGAAGGGAAAATAAATCCGCTCGTTGCCACTTCTAGGCTCGCCGCGGCAGCTAAAGCTGAGGGCGCAATAGTCGAGGAGTTTTCACCTGTCACCAACCTCGAACGAAATGGAAATAGTTATACAGTAACCACGCCTCGTGGTTCAGTTGATGCTAAGCGTATACTCATTGCGGCGGGTGGTTGGTCTCAGCACATTGCTGGCATGCTGGGTTCAAAGGTACCCATCCGAGGCGCGCCCTTGCAAATGATCGTGACTGCGCCTGCTGCTGAACTGGTTCCTTGCCTAGTTGCGCATGCTGATCGTCACCTTACGATGAAACAAAATGCCTCTGGTTCTATTATCATAGGTGGCGCATGGCCGGCGATTACTGGCGCCAAAGGAAAATCAGAGATTTTGCCTGATAGCCTAGAAGGCAATCTATGGGTGGCATCTCATACGGTACCAAAAATAGCGAATCTGCATGTGATCCGCACCTGGGCGGCAATGAATATTGATATAGATGGGGCGCCTTTGCTAAGTTCTTTACCCGGCTTTGATCGTGTAACGATTGCTGCGACAGCAAACGGATATACTCTCGGTCCTCTCATGGGACGCGAGGCTGCTGAACTTGCCCTTTCAGGGCGGTCCCGACAGGACTTTAAGGCCTTTTCAATGGCTAGATTTACACAATAAAAAGGAAAAAACTAAAATGACAAAAATTTGCATCACCGCAGGTCCTTTTAACTTTGACGCAAAGCTCGAACGGGAAGCAGCTCCAGAAACGTGCGCCGCTTTCGAAGCTGCTATGCCGTTTCTGGGGAAGATTGTTCATGTTCGCTGGTCTGGCGAAGGGGTATGGGTTCCTCTTGGCGATCGCGACTTCGGTGTCGGGTACGAAAATCATACTAGCCATCCTGCTCCAGGCCAGATCATTCTTTACCCTGGAGGGATCAGTGAAACAGAAATTTTGTTGGCGTATGGTGGTGTGGATTTCTCATCTAAAATGGGACAATTAGCTGGCAATCACTTCATCACGCTGACATCTGGTCTCGAAAACCTGATGAAGCTTGGGAACTTAGTTCTTTGGGACGGAGCGCAGGACATAAAGTTTGCGTTTGAATAAACCAAAAATTCATTTCCCAACTGATGAATCGAAACTATTGGCTTCCAGCCGGTCTGATTCAGTGGATCTGTTATTGATCTTCTTTCTTGAATTTTGAAACGCGCGTTTGCGTTATAGTTTTAAAATTCAGGAGTGAAGAACATAGGTTCTTCATCAGCTGCGCACACTCGGTTTCATCACAGATTTCATGTCGTGTGGGTCACTAAATACCGGTATAAGGTTTTGTATGGTCGGATGCTTGAACGGATCTGTTAGGTTCTCATGCAAACTTGCTTAGAAGTGGCGCCAATATCGTGCCAGTTGCACTGGACTTACCTTCACTGATCCTTACCAAACCAACCAGACACCGCATTAATACCAGTAGCCCGAAAAGCTGACTCACTTTATGGTTTCCAATTCCGAAGAAATCTGAATCTGTGTGTGCACTTATCATGGAGGTATATATGGGACGAGCTATAAGCATTACGCGAACGGATATTTCTGCGCGAGAGTTGCGTTTTACCGCCAAACGAACCAGAGATTGTCGTGTTGCTCGGCGCATACTCGCAATAGCCCTGGATCTTGAGGGCGTAGATCGTGCGATGTCGGCTCGCAGTAGCGGCATAAATCGCCAAACTCTGCGAGACTGGGTACATCGCTACAACTTCGGCGGCATTGCTGAGCTTTCTGACCGACGTGGCAAGGGCGCGAAGCCACGCCTGTCGCCAACACAACAGGCGCGGTTTGTGGCTTGGGTTGAGGCTGGACCTAACCCTGTAAAAGATGGCGTAGTACGGTGGCGCTGCGCCGATTTACAGGCTCGTGTTGAAGACGCGTTCGGCGTGAAGTTGCACGAACGCACGATTGGTAAATATCTAGCCAAACATGGATTTCGTCGCCTCTCTGTTCGACCTGAGCATCCCAAAACTGATCCCGCAGCACAGCAGGCTTTCAA
>CAJWEI010000091.1 GCA_913031285.1 uncultured Alphaproteobacteria bacterium
ATCGGAAATTTGCACATACAGGTAGCGGAATTGGAACAACGCATAAAGACCTGACCAGTTCGCTTGATTTGACGGAAAAACTACAAGTTCCCATGCATATGGCCTCAACAAAGATGCAAATTTTCCATAGTGGAAAAAGCAAATGTCCCGATGAAGATAATAGGGCCTGCGCCAAAATAATGGAAGACATCGCCGGTGCATAGCTTTTTCGCGACGGCCCTGAATGAAGCTCGGTGTTATCTGCGATGGCATAACTCGTGATTTGCAACATTCAGTAAATGTTATGTATGGATTTGATATAGAGTACGCCGAGCTACAATTTGTCGGAGACAGCGAAGTGGGTGATCACTCAGCGAAAGAAATTCGAGAGATCGACAACCTATTGAGAGATTGGGGCAAACCAGTTAGTTGCCTGTCGCGCCACATTTTTGCAGGGATAACTTTGGTTAATAAACGCGGTGATCCATTGCATACAAAACATATGGATGCTCTAAAACAAGTTATAAATGTGGCACATATTGTCAGTTCGCCCCTCGTTCGGATCATGACCCCAAAGAAAGAACAAATTCTCTGGGGACTGAACGGGGCTGAAAAGTGGAACGTTGCGCATGGAGCTTGGGGGGCTCAATTGCCCCTTCTGGCACCCGCAATTGATGTAGCCCAAAAAGCTGGTATCATCCATGCCGCACAGACAGGCAACGGCACGATGGTGAATTCCAATTATACGGGCCGAAAACTGATAGAAGATTTGGATGTAAAGGATAATCTCAAGGTTCTATGGGATACTGCAAATAATTGTTGGTGCCATGAAGCGGCGTTTCCCAACGGGAATAACGAGCTCAAAGATGGCTACCTTGGACATCTCCATATTAAAGATGTGAAAGTAAACACACCACGCGCAACTCTTGAAGTTTGTCGAATGGGGGAAGGACAACTTGCCGAACAATTTCAACAAATTACAAATGCGCCGCGCGCAGATAATTACGACGGCGTAATTTCATTCGAGACCGTCTATCATACTGGCAACTGGAGGTTTGGAGAAGGTTGCCGGCTTTGCATCGCCCGTTTCAAATCAATATTTGGCAATGGATAACAAGTATGGTCTCAAATGGCTTTGAAATTTCACTTACATGGTAGTGTCAGAACGCAAAAATAAATGTGCTAAGGTATCAGTTAGAACCATCAGTAAGTCGCACGACCTCCAGAAAGGTCGAAGACCGCACCAGTGGTAAAACTATTGCCACTCGAACAGAGCCAATTGACCATATCGGCAACTTCTTCAACTTGCAAAAAACGCTCGCGCGGAATCTTTGAGAGCATATAATCTATATGTTTTTGGCTCATCTGGTCAAATATACGAGTTTTAGCAGCGGCCGGTGTGATACAATTTATACCAATATTCATCTTGGCGCATTCTTTTCCAGCAGATTTTGTTAACGCGATCACGCCTGCCTTTGAGGCGGAATACGCGCTTGCATTCGGGTTTCCATCTTTACCCGCAATCGAAGCCACCATCACAATACGTCCGTAGCCGCGTGATTTCATTCCAGGCAAAACAGCTTTTAACATATGAAAACTGCCTGTTAGATTAATATCCATAATCTGATGCCAGTCGCGCGTGGGATATTCCTCCACCGTTGTGTTGGGCCCTGCTACTCCAGCAGAGTTCACCATTTGAGTGATTGGATATAAGTCTTTTTCAACGCGCTTAATAGCATCTTCAATCGCAGCATAGTCAGTTATGTCAGCAACTACTGTATGAGTTAGGCAACCTGTAAAACTCTCCTTTGCCTGCATCAGCGCATCGGCATCTGTATCCAGTAGAATAATATTACTGCCCGCTGCAGAAAGTGCCTTTGCGCAGGCTAAACCAATACCATGCGCCCCACCAGTGATCAGAGCAGTCTCCGTTTCATTCGCCATGTCATTTCTCCTAAACTCATATTCACTGATCGAGAACCACCTAGGTTTTCAAGCGATAAGATACGTGCATTAGAACCACAAGCACTTATCGTAGATAAAAGCCCTAAATATCAGGGACTCACGGCGATTAGCTGCGTTCCATTGACCTATAGAAGTCGATTGGGAGGGGTTTGTTTATAAAGTACTTCCGTTTTAAAAATATCTTTTCAATGCTCAGTTTTCTATAGTACGTGTTATACAACTCGCTGCGCACACATCCACCGCACTAAATATAATTTCACGATCTGGAAATAGAGTATAACATGTCAAATGACGTCAGCCATCATGCCACACTGCAATCACTGGAGACATTTTCAAAAGCAGTTTTTGAGAAAATTGATGTCGACGAAAAAAGTTCTGATGCGGCAACTCGCGCAATGCTGCATGGATCCTTACATGGAGTTGACAGCCACGGAATTAGATTGCTGGCCCATTACGCCCAAGCCTTTGAAGGTGGACGGCTGAACAAAAACCCACGGCTCGAAATCACTCAACAACGTAGCGGCACATCTGTATTGAATGCTGATAACGCACATGGTGCGCTTGGAGCCTGTGCCGCTATAGATCATGGAATCAAAACAGCCAAAGAGAGCGGAATTGCAGCCACATCAATACAAAACACCTCACATTTTGGTCCAGCAGGCGCCTATTCGAAAGTTGCCGCAGATATAGGCATGATTGGTTTAGTTTTTGGCAACTCAGACAGTTTCGTACGCCTCTTTGACGGTGCAGAAGCTTTTCACGGAACAAACCCAATCTCTGTCGCTGTCCCCTCTGGAGAAGCTAACCCTTGGCTCTTGGATATGGCCACGAGTTCGGTTCCATTTAATCGAGTTGAATTGCATCGGTCAAAACAAAATAAGTTGCCACGGGGCGTGGCCTCAGACAATAGTGGCGCAGCGACGGTTGATCCCTTTTCTGCAGAAATGCTTGCACCTATAGGTGGTAGTGATTTCGGATTTAAAGGTGCAGGATTGGGTGGCATTGCCGAAATATTTTCAGCAGTATTAAGTGGTATGAAGCTTAGCCCAGAAATAGCCCCAATGGCCGGACCTAACTTTGCATGGCCCCGTGGTCTTGGCGCGTTTGTTATTGTAATCGATCCGGCAGGATTTGTCCCCGCGCCCATCGTTCAGGCAGGTATGTTGCATTATCTCTCACTCTTACGAAACTCAAAACCACGCCTTGGACAAAGGGTCATGGCACCCGGGGATCGAGAGTGGGAAACGGCGTGCAAACGGCGCCAAGAGGGTATTCCTCTAGATCCGATCACCGTTGCTAAATTCAGCGAACTTGCTAAAACGCATGACATAAGTACGCCCTGGCCTTAGAGCTCTCAATACTTATTTTTTAGCCTATTAAGACGCATAGTCTGAGGTGAAACACTTCATGTTCACCGATAGTTTTTGACGAACCTCGTCCGGTATAGCCTTTAAAAGGCTGATCACGATATAGGCAATGATAAGTGAGAATATCAATCGACAAACCAGAACATAAAAAAGACTTGGGCCCAATAGCATTACCAGAGATGTATCTTCAATGACCGAATGAAACAAGTTTATAAGAACCAACGCTCCAATAGCATCTGTTTGTTTTACATTACCTGATTTAACATCTTTGATCATAAGCCCGCCGCCAAAACCCAGACCAAGAGTCAAGCCCACAACAACAATGGTCGAGGCACTCTCGCCAATGCCAATACACGTCAGAAAGGGGCGCATGACAAAATTAATAAGCCTCTCAATCTGCAGTTTTTTCAAAATTTCTAGGGCGGCGAGAAGCACTATTATAACGATCTGTATAAACACCAAGCCTTTAACCTGGTTAAAGGCCCAAATCGGCAAAGTTGACGTTGAAGAAAATTCAGGCAAAGTGATCACGGCTGTGCCAGAAAAAAGATCGAAATAGGCAAAAAATTGATGTAATAGAAAGCAATAGAGTATCGCAGTGCCAACTCTCACTACTACTATAAAATAGGCTTTAGCCCCCGCCTGCCTTGAGATTGCCACCTCAACTGGAAGAGCGTGAGTGAATAGCATAAAACTTGCTAAAATAGTTGATTGAGCCACACTCAGACCACCAAGAATATCGGTTGAGGCTAAAATTATTAATCCTGCGTATGGATTTGTAAGCATCGTTGTGGTCAAGACAATAGAGAGTTCTTTGGGCAATCCAATAAACTGAGTAACTGGCATAAAAAAAAAATCCAGAATATCTACAAGACCTGTTTCTTGCGCTATTTTGACAATGATCAGGGTAGGGATCATAACTCTGAATAAAGCCCATGATACAATTAATACATCCTGCCATAAGCGATCAAAATCTATAATTTTAAGTTTCAAGCTATTGATCTTTCTATTCCAATTTTAGCTTTTGGCACAGTTTACAATGTGTTAAACGCGCTGGTTAAATCTTTATCTCAGTGGTATTATATCTTAAAGCCCACTTGTTCCGCACTAAAGGTCAAATTGTTCATGAGCCTTATCAATTTATACTCCAACCCGCCCACTACTTCTGCTAATTTACTCATTTAGAAATAATGTCTTTTAAGACAAGTATTTCTCTTTAAGACGAAACAAAGCATTCATAATAGAGCAAAATAATAAAATTTAGAATCAGATTTAAATTGAGGTTCAAAATTAGGTTAAATAACTCACCTCTTTTGCCGTTAATTGAATTATGGAAAATGTAGATCACGTAAAATTTATCTGGCAAGTCTTAGCACTTCGGAAACGCTTTGGCGTAAATCCATACAGCCTGTCAAAAGAAGAACTTAATATCCTTGAAAATCTCAATATAACCGGAGCTCATACCGACGGAAGGGATGATCCTTAAGGATGCCTTAAAGCCTCATCTTTAAATCCTCTCCGCAAAACCCGTTTGCCGAAAGTTCGTTTATCAAAAGAATATAGCTAAGCGAATCCCCTCATTCTTTCCAACAATACGAGCCTTTTAAACCGCTTTGATAAGGCACGTTATTGTGCTGCAACTAATGGTACTCTGGCTTCATAAGGAGGCGCATAGAGGCCCGAAATCGCAACAATACTAGCTCGAAAAAGTGTCAGCAAGTCCGGTAAGTTTCCAAAAACTATATACCATAAAAAGTCCCCCAAATAATGAATGTATATTGAACTGGGGCAACAAGAACGGCTTGGGCCAAATTTAACGCCTTTATAACGCATAGTTCTCCAAGTCCAGCGACGATGGCAACACTGAACAATAATAGCCATTCCTGTCCCAAAGTCGGAAGTTTCCAGATGAACGGTAATACCAAAGTTACAGCACAACTACATGTCAAAGTAGTATAAGCAATAGTTGTCGAAAGGTTATCCACATTACTCAAGAAGCGCGGTAAAACTTGTCGTCCTGCAAAAGCAAAGGCTGCAATAAGACCAAAATTGTGGCCGAGTCAAAAACACCTAAACTAGGACGAATGATAATCAAAGCACCGGCAAGCCCTACTATGATGGACAACCAGCGGCGTAAACCAACCGTCTCTTTTAAAATTGATGCTCCCATAAGAACGACAAAGAATGGGGCAACAAAGCTACCGGCCACAGCCTCTGCTAAGGGCAAATACCGCAAAGCAAAAATAAATGACCAGGCTGAAGCAATAGAGCTAAAGCCCCTAAGGATTTGCAAGCCTAGCCAATTGGTTTGCAACACTGATATTCCCTTAAAACTCAGATAAATCAGAACACCCCCTAAAAGACCCAATTGACGAGACCAAAGAATTTGTACGGGATGAAGCGTTTCGGTAAGGAAATTGCACATCGTATCCACTGCCGAAAATAAAAACATTCCCAAGGCCATCAATATAATGCCACGCGTCAAGCTTGTATTTATAAAAACTGCCTTTGATCGTAGCGAACTGCGTAAACTGATTTTCATAATTAAAATAGACTAAACCAAAGAGCTTTAAACTTTCGGTGAAATATAACTGTGATAATTTCCAGTAAGTTTAAACATAGTTTTTCTTAGCTTACGGAGGGGCTTCCCATAAAAATTAATTCCATTAATTATCAATATTTGAAACAACCCACTTATAGAAGAAAGACACCAGCCATGCATTACGCTCCGCAGTCAGAACCCTGCCCACTTAAATACTCGCCGTTCAAATCATGTACAGTGCCGAGGCCCATCGGTTGGCTCTCAACAGTCTCAAAATCTGGAACCCCCAATCTTGCGCCGTTCAGTC
This sequence comes from uncultured Alphaproteobacteria bacterium, assembly GCA_913031285.1. Taxonomy (GTDB): domain Bacteria; phylum Pseudomonadota; class Alphaproteobacteria; order Rhodobacterales; family Rhodobacteraceae; genus LFER01. The sequence continues at coordinate 6,161 of CAJWEI010000091.1, forward strand.
AATGGCAAAACCTAACATTTGACCCACCAATGGTAATGTTTGCGGCAAATCAGTTATCATCAGGGGAAAGAAAACATACAATTGTAAATGCAGAGGAAACGGGATGGTTTGTTTGGAATATGGCTACTTATGACCTGCGGGATGCTGTCAATATTTCGGCAATGGAATTACCAGAAGGTGAAGACGAATTTGAGCGAGCCAGAGTGACTCCGCAGGACTGTATTTCTGCACCTGGTTCCCGCGTTCTGGAAAGTCCTGCGCATTTTGAGTGCCGATATTTATCCACGCATCGCCTGCGCGGAAATTCTAATCATGGATGGGTAGAAGTTGTCTACGGTGAGGTGATGCACATCCACGTGAATGATGACTATTTAACCCCAGACGGCAAAATGGATATCTCCAAAATACGGCCATTAGCAAGGATGGGATATTACGATTATACGTCCGTCACAGAGGTCTTTGAAATGCGCGTTCCCGGGGCCGGCTCTCTGTCAAACGACGGCCTCGAAGGGAAATCATCTAAATAGATAAAACACCCTTTTTGATCTTATACACTGCCAATAAGATTTATAGACGTCACCGAGAAAAACAACTTTCTCAAAACAAAAGGATAAATAACAAAGCGCTTAGTTTAAAATCCAAAAAGCCTCTGGCACGCTATTTGCATCAAGAATTCAACATCAAAGATTGTAAGGAATTCCGTGATGAACAAACATTTAGATTTTCTTGAAACTTCATTTGAGTCTGCAGACATTATGGATAGCACTAATTGGATGAGTGAAGGTCTTTCGACTCTTGATAGAAAAGAAAAAAGATTTGATGGTCGTACACGTGCTTTTGAACTAAGATTATTTGTTTTTAAAAACTTTTTTCTTCAGGCGTTTGAAGCAATCCTGATAAGGGGAGAAGTGTCTCTTAAAGAGGCTCAGTTGATCGACAAAATTGTGCAAAATTATCTTTCCGATGGCCTTATTGACGCTCTTCACCCAAGTGAAGCCGACACAATTTATAAGTTACTATTGCCGTTTTCGCCGAGCTCACCGCATGAGACTTTCGATGGAAAAGGCCCGTTGTCAACAAACAACGTTCAGGGTGAGTTTTCTAATCAAGCAACTATGGAAGCAATGTCCTCCCTTTCTAAAGTCAAATCAGCGCATCAAGAACTGTTTCATGCCGCCATGGATGGACGCAAAGTTCGAAATACACCAGATTACGCCAGACTTGTTTGCTTTGAGATGGATCGCAATCCTTACAGCCTAACTGCGGCACAAATCAAGTTAGCTAAAACGTTTGAAACTCATTTTCATTAGATATTAGGGCGCCAAACCAGTCGCATTGCACAACGCAAGATAGATCATCCTTTGGGAACAAGTACATTTAAAGGCCTGTCACCAAGGCTTAAAGTCGTAGGTAAAGCACCTAAAAACTCTCCATCGCCATAAACTAGAGACGACCAGTAATTATCTGTCTTATTTTCAATACGACATCGGCTAAAGTAACTGTTCGTTACTTTCTCATGCGAAAGATGTCTTCCAAACAAGGCTTTACCCAAAAGTAAAAGAGCTGCCCGTCGGTTGACGCTTTTCGCAAATAGGACGTTCATTCGATTGGGAATTTTTCGCGCTTCAGGCGCAATAAATATTCCGCCGCCAGTATATTCGCTGGCAGCACCAGCAAAGATCAATAACTCTTCCTGCACTGAACTACCGTCCAACATTAGATTATATTTATGGCTATTAAGGTTTATAAAACTGAGTAAAGCCGCAACGCAATATAGCAACTTACCCTGAAGGACGGGCAACTTAGAAGCTCGATCTGCAGCCTCACTGAGCAAGCCCACTCCTGCGCAAGTCAAACTAATCCTAGAATAGTCCTCAAACTCTACACTGATGTATCTTGCGTTGCAGATGTTTCTATCTGTAATCGCCCTTTTTGTATCTTTAAATGAGTGAATCCCAACTGACTTAGCAAAGTCATTGCCCCGTCCCAAGGGAAGGACTGACATCACACCGCCCGTCTCGACAGCTTGCTGGGCAATAATATTATGAAACCCATCCCCACCGCAGGCAATTACTATTTGCCCAGCCAACATCCCATCTCTTGCCAACTGCTTTGCCTGCACTTCAGATTGTGTAACGCATATTTGAGATTTCGTAGAGTGGGCAATCTCACTGACAAGCTTTTCCTTTCTAGGAATACTCAATTTGCCCGAATGCGGATTTATAAGGAACAGATATTTTTTATCAGAAGTCAATGCTCAAACACCTTTTACCCAATACAAGCTTTTACATTTTAATTGACATTGCAATGGATCACATTTGGATATTTGGACCCTTATGCATCTTTAACTATGCGCGTCTGAAGACTGTTCAAGGCTTTAACAAGTGCATCTTGCCCGCCTGCAGCGCGAAAATCTTCAGATAATTGCTGGTTCAAACCATTTGGAGTGGAGTGACCAGTTCTTAGCTCAGAAAAAGTAAGGTCGGAGGTATTCTTAGCTGTTTCAGCTAGACCAGAGAACAAAGCTGATAAAAAGCATCTCGCATCTTGGTATTGAATGTCTTGTTTAGATAACCATTGCGAAGCAGTCTCAAGGATATCAAAATAAAACCCCATCGTCGCACCAGCCGTTACAAAGGCATCGAATGCCTCCAAAGTCTCAAGTGGAACCACCTGCCCCAAGTGTCCAAATAATTCCTCTGCCCTCTCATTAGGTGGAAAAACAGTGGTAATTCCATTGTGGTCAGCCACAGATGGTAAAGGAACGGCGCGGCAGATATTTGCAGTTTGAGACGACCATTTACGAATTTTCTCAATTTGCACCGTGGCAACTAGGCTTATAATATGCGCATCGTTCGCAAAATTCAGCTGGGACAATACTTCCTCTGCCTGCTCTGGAAGAACCGCGAAAATGACAACATCCGAGCGATCAACAATTTCTTGGTTATCTTTAAAAACACTTATTATTGAGCTTAGTCCAGCCAACCGCATAGAGACTGTTTTGTTTCTTAGTGAGATAAATATATTTTCAATTGAATAGTCCGATTTAATCAATCCGTTAATAATCGCTTCAGTAATAACGCCCGTGCCAATAAACCCAATATTCATCAAACGCCTCTCAAATATAATTGTACAGGAAACATTAACTTTTAGATCAAGATACTTTCATAAATAACTGACAGATAGTTTCAAATTTTTCTATAGCTATCACTTAAACTTTACTGTCAGAGTTTCGCAACTTCCGTCAAAGTAGAGAAACCAGCCTACATTGAGATCAGGCGGTCCTTATACGAAATGCCAAGTTGATTAACTTTTTTAGACCTATATTCGCAAACTCGGTCTCAGGTTACATTTATAACCCATTCTGATTATCCATAAAACAAAGAAATTAATCATTAGGAAATGCTGAATTTGAGAGTGCAAAACTTGGCACATCTCTTGCAGGTAAATGGATGTAGGCACTATGATTAACGGAGCTTTGGAATGAATATTCGGACGGTAATGAATGAGGAGTTTGATATTATCCCCTCTACTGAGTGGATGACTGAGGGCCTCATAACTTTAGAAAAGATCAAAACTGGTGCAAAAAATCCCGATCAGGCGTTAGAGCTTGGTTTGTGGGTATTTCGAAACTTTATTTTAAAATCTTTTGAAGCTATTACCGTGGCTGGAAAAATTACTAAAGAAGAAGCTGAAATGATAAATGAAGTCATTCAGCACCATTTGTCCGTTGACCTCCTAAATGCACTTACACCTTTCGAAATTGATACGATGCAGACTTTGCTAATTCCATTCCTAGAGCAAGAAGAAGCAAAGGTGATGGAAGGTTCTGATATTGAAGAAGATGAGCCCGTCTACATTGTGCCGACCGAATGGCTAAAAGAAGCGATTGCAACGCTGGGCCCAGTTAAACGGTCTTGCAAAGATCCGATCAAAGCCGCTCGCCTTGGAAACTTCGTATTTTCCACTTTTGTCTACGAGGCTTTTTACGCAATCAATGTGCGTGGAACGATCATACCCGAAGAAGTAGGGCTAGTTAATAAAATATTCCAAGAGTATTTTGATGAGCATGTCTACGCACTAATGCCAACTGCTCTTAAAGAAGAAATTGATACGCTTTTAAATCCATACATCATCGAGAGTGGTGTTGATCAAGCTCCATATAGAAACGTCGCCTAGAAGCGCTCATTTAGGTTGGGAGAATAAAAATGGTTACTATTACAACAGACATGGGCTTTTTGATGGCTGAAGGCTCTATGAGAGCAGCAACATCGAAGCGCATGGAAGCCATGGAACGTTTGTCTACGGGCACTCAAATTAATTCTGCGGCAGATGACGCTGCGGGCGTGGCGATTGCCTCACGTCTTCAAGTAAACATTACAGCAATGCGCAAAGCTATGGATAATGCCGGTGACGCGCAAGGTCTCCTATCCACTGCAGAAGGTGGTATGGTCGAGATCGAGAATATCTTACAACGTATGCGTGAACTGATGGTTCAAGCTGGTTCCGATACGCTCAATTCTGGCGACAGAGCAAAAGTTGGAGTTGAATTAGATCAACTTGTTCAAGAAGTTGATCGAATTGCCGCAACTACAACTTGGGCAGGTGAGACCCTCTTCAATGGAGCGAATGGAGCAGCAAAGCTTCCAACCCTGGCTACCAGTACAAACGATGTAAACTCTTTAACCTTTATGATAGGCGGCGGAACTTCACAGTATGACACGATTGGATTTGATCTAAAGTCTTTGACTGCTGAAGCTCTGAATGTAAAAGGAGCTCC
>CAJWEI010000092.1 GCA_913031285.1 uncultured Alphaproteobacteria bacterium
GCCTGCTTTAAAAGAGAATTCAAATGCGCCGTTTTCAGGACCTGACCCTTAGCAAAGGTTAGGCCAGCTGATTGTGCGGTTTGGCGCAATGCATCAAGCTTTTCTTTTGATGGTTCTTCATGAACACGATATAAAAAAGGCACATTTTTGTCACTTAAGACCTCGGCTGATGCAACATTGGCAAGAACCATGAACTCTTCAATCAAACGATGTGCATCAAGCCTCTCGCGAAAACGAATTGACGCTATTTTCCCATCTTCACCAATTTCAATCTTTCGTTCTGGTAAATCAAGCGAGAGCGGCTCCCGATTGTCACGTGCGATTTTTAGAGACAAATAAGCGGAATATAGAGGTTTTATGGCCGCTTCTAGAAGATCAGAGGGTATATCAGTTTCACCACCATCATACGCAGCTTGAACGTTTTCATAACTAAGTGAAGCGTGAGATTTCATAATCGCACGATAAAATGTTTGGGATATTTTTTCACCAAACTGGTCAATCTTGATCTTTACAGCAACGCAGTACCGATCAACACCCTCATGGAGGCTGCATAAGTCAGCCGACAACTTTTCGGGTAACATTGGAACAACGCGATCTGTAAAATACGTCGAATTTCCTCTTTTTCGAGCCTCTTTATCAATCGCACCACTTGACGAAACATAATGTGCGACATCTGCGATCGCGACCCAAATAATATGACCACCTTTATTTTTAGGATCTTCATCAGCGTGAGCAAAACAAGCATCATCATGATCACGCGCATCAGCAGGGTCTATCGTAATCAAGAGCATGTCACGTAGATCTAGGCGTTCGCCAACATGGAATTCCCAGTCTTTTTCTGCCTCCAAGATAACTTCAGAAGCAAAGTAGTCTGGGATATTATGTTGATGAATAGCAATCAAAGAAACTGCACGCGGTGCGGTTGGATCACCCAAACGGGATAGTATACGTCCACGCTGAAGTCCAAGACGCGCTTGGGATCCTTTTATTTCTGCTTCGACCAATTCACCGTCTTTGGCCCCATTACAATCAGCAGTCTCAATCACCCACTCTTTGCCCGAACGTTCAATGGGAGCAAGTCGCCCACCCTCATCGCTGCGCCGAAAAATTCCTAAAAACCGATCTGGCCCAACCTGAATCCGACGGATCATGCGTGCCTCGTAATCATGGTATTGTCCAATAACGGCTGTTAAGCGCGCAAGTAATTTATCTCCCAGCCCAAGCGCTGCATTATTTTTACCTGTGATCAGCAAAATGATAGGCTCTTCACCCTTTCCAGTCCACTCCAAAGGGCGCGAAAATAAGTCTCCGTCATCCGAAACAGTGTGAACTTGGATAGCGGTTACTGCAGCTAAAGTTTCGGGATTATTATAGTTTTTTTTATGGGTAGAGAGCAACCCTTCAGACGATAACTCTTTTAAAATTCTATTTAAATCAATTCTTTGTGTACCCTTAATTCCAAAGGCTTTTGCAATATGACGTTTCGTATTTTGAGTTGGATTTTCTGAAATCCAATCAAGAATTGTAGTTTTTTCAGGTAGTTTTTTCATGATCATGCCCTAGCATGGAAATTTACTCACGTCATGGTCAATTCGAAAAATGATACTTATCAGTTATTTTGATGAAAGGTCAGACTCAGTATCCACATCTCTAAGTTCGTCGATAAGGGAAATGCGGCAATTTGAGATACAAGAAAGGCTATCTTTAAGAGCGTTTTGGGTAGACCACCGTACTCCTTTAAACAACACCAAAGGCACTCCTGAAACCCGCTTGGCACCCACGAGCCAGAAACCGCCATCCAGGGTTGGTCCAAACACCCAATCACTTTCACTGAGTGTTTTAAATGACTGTTTTATATGTTTTTTTGTAATTGAAGGTATGTCGCTTCCAATGATGCAAACTGGCCCGGGTGGTCCATGCCGCAGCAGGTTCGTCATTTTTTGTCCAAGGTCACCCCTGCCCTGCGCTAAGCGAGAAATATGCCCCGGCCATAATTGGCTATTTAAAGCCGCAGAATCTGGAGTGATCGCCAAGCTGAGCGTCCACCTTGGATCCTTTAGTCGTTTTATCAATGATTTTATCTGATGCCGATACCACCATACAGCAGGAATCATTCCAATATCTTTGCCCAGTCTGGTTTTAACCCGGCCGACACGGGGCTCTTTCACCATTATGATAAGCTGATTTTGCACGCGTTATTTAGCCAAAGTAATCCTGTAAAATGCGCCCATACACCAATTTAAGTTGATAAATTTGTGAGATTTTAACACGCTCATCAACAGAATGCATTGTTTTTCCAACAAGGCCAAATTCAACAACTGGGCATATGTCTTTAATAAAACGGGCGTCAGATGTACCACCAGTTGTAGATAATTGAGGCGTTTGACCTGTTTCTAACTCAATAGCCTTAACAATCAAAGAAGACAGATCTCCCGGAGGTGTGATAAAGCTTTCGCCGGATATTTTGAACTTTACTGAAATATCAATCCCAGTTTGCTTAGACACATTCTGCGCCTCCTTTTGCAGCCAATTACTAAGGCTTTCACCACTATGGGCATCATTAAAGCGGATATTTACTGTTGCTTTGGTTTGTGATGGGATGACGTTGCTTGCCGTATTTCCCGTATCAATAGTCGTGACTGCAAGAGTAGATTGATCGAAGTGTTCATTCCCACCGTCCAAATCATGCTGACAAAGAATATCCATCAGGCTTACAATAGCTGGAAGGGGGTTTTTTGCTCTTTCCGGATAGGCCGAATGTCCCTGAATCCCTTTTGCAGTGAAAAACGCTGTCAAGGAACCCCGGCGACCAATTTTAATCATATCACCAAAGTTATCTGGGCATGTTGGTTCGCCTACCAAACAATGATCAAGCCGTTCGCCCGACTTGCACATCCAATCTAGGATAGCAGCTGTACCATGGTCGGCATTGCCCTCTTCATCACCGGTGATCGCAATTACAACCGACCCGTTGGGGGGCTTATCATTTACAAATTCAATCGCTGCAGAAACAAAGGCCGCTACTCCAGATTTCATGTCCACCGCACCACGGCCATATAAAAATCCACCTTTAACCTCAGCGCCAAATGGATCAACGGTCCACTCGGCTAAATCGCCAACCGGGACTACGTCTGTATGACCATTAAAGCCAAAACTGCGTCCATTCCGGCGATCGCCCCAACGCGCAAATAGGTTATCAACCCCTTTTCTTTTAATTCGAGTGCAAATAAAACCCTGTTTAGACAACAGATTTTCTAACAGCGACAATGCACCAGCCTCTTTAGGTGTCACCGATGGGCAGCGAACCAGATTTGCCGTTAGCTCAACGGGGTCAATCTTGGCCATACTAAGTCTCTTTCAATGGTAAAAACGATGTCACGACAGCAGAAAGCTCACTGACATCCGAAATTAGGGCATCGGCGCCAGCCTCAATAAGTTCAGTGTTCCCACCATATCCATAGCTTGCACCAACAACTTTGATGTTGTTATTTTTTGCCCCTATAACGTCATAATTTCGATCGCCAATCATAAGACTGTTTTCGGCAAAGGCACCCACCAGACCCAACCCATGCGCCAAAAGCGATGTTTTATCAGATCGTGTGCCGTCTAGCTCTGATCCAAATTCGTGAGCCATAAAATCTGAAATGCCAAAATACGCAGTTATCTTCTTGGCGTAACTATGCGGTTTGGAGGTGGCAATACAGAGCTTATAGCCTTGGTCTTTCAAAATAGATAATTGCTCTAAAACGCCATCATAGAGACTATTTTCAGACCACCCAACATCAGTGTAACGCTCTCGGTAAAGCGCAACAGCTTGGTCAAGTTTTGCCTTTTCAACACCCAGTTTTTCAAACGTAGACCAAACAGGCGGGCCAATCATCCAAGATGCATTAGCTTCAAAAGGCGGAAGCTGCATTTTTTCAAGCGCATACGAAATGCTGTTAAGTATTCCAGGGGCTGAATCCGTCAAGGTTCCGTCTAGGTCTAGAAAAACATACATCATTGACGCTGTTCTCCCTTATCATAAAGCGTTGTCATTTGTGCAATTATCACTGAATTCTCTTGTAAAGCGCGATTCATAAGGTCTTTTTCCTCATCGTCAATAACAGCACCACCCTCTTCGCGTTCAGAAATAGTTCCATAACCAGTTACATCAAGTGGACTCAGCTCAGCTTGTTTAATGACTGCAACTGCCTCGCGAACAGCTTCAGCCTCACTTACACCGCTAGAATAGCACATAAGGGCGGCACCAGTGCTCCCCTTAGGCAATCCATCATTTTCAGTCCTGCCAACTTGGACTAGCAAAGTATATACTTTTTGTAGTTTATTTCGCTTTTCTGCCATAGTTCACTCAATTATATTAGATAGTCACATATAGTAACGTTGGCATAAAGCAAAAAACCAGCCTCACGGTCGACCCAGAAAAGGCTGCCTTACAATTCCAATTAAATAGCTTAGAAAAAACTAGTATGCGTAAATGTGAAGAAAATATAATGGCGTTGTGTTGTCCATAAGTTTCACTGTGCCAAAAATTACTGCTTTCTCACAATTTTAGCGTCAATAGTTAGTTTAATCGCGAAGTAAGTCATTAATACCTATTTTGCTTCTGGTTTTTGCATCAACACGCTTTACGATGACTGCGCAATAAAGATTGATACCATTTTTAGAAGGCATACTTCCCGAAACAACAACTGAATATGGCGGAACTTCGCCGTACGTAACCTCTCCACTTTCACGATCAACGATTTTTGTAGATTGTCCGATATAAACACCCATGCCAAGAACTGCACCTTCACGCACAATGCACCCTTCAACAACTTCTGAGCGCGCTCCTATAAAACAATTATCTTCAATAATTGTTGGACCAGCCTGCATTGGCTCTAGAACGCCTCCAATGCCAACACCCCCAGAAAGATGAACGTTTTTCCCTATCTGTGCACAGCTGCCAACTGTGGCCCACGTATCAACCATCGTTCCTTCATCAACATACGCACCAAGATTTACAAAGGACGGCATCAAAACAACGCCTGGCGCAATAAAGGCTGATTTGCGCACAATACAATTGGGAACAGTTCGAAACCCAGCTGCGCGCCATTGATTTTCACCCCAACCTTTAAACTTGCTATCGACTTTATCCCACCAGCCGGAGCCTTGAGGTCCACCTTCTTGAATTTCCATATTCTTGATACGAAACCCCAAAAGAACAGCTTTTTTAGCCCATTGATTTACGTGCCAATCACCATTTTCACGCTTTTCAGCAACGCGCAATTTTCCACTATCTAAAGAGTTTAAGGTGTCTTCGATCGCCTCACGTATTTCCCCAGTCGTATCTGTACTGATTTGATCGCGGGCTTCCCAGGCAGACACGATTGCTTGCTCTAACTGTGTATTGGACATTCTTTAACTCTCCAGATTAAGGCATGATGGATCTATATCCTCTGAAGAGCTTTCATACAATGCTTTGAAACAGTAGTTGAGAGTAAAAAACCTCACCCAAAGGTGAGGCCTTATATTAAAACGTATGGCAATTTACGATGCCGATAAAACCGCGCGACCAGTTAAGACGCGAACCAAATTTGCACGATACTCTTTAGTGCCATGAAGATCTGAAATCATGTCAGATGCATCAACGCTCAGGCTCGATATAGCATCATAAGAAAAGTTGACGCTTAACGCGGCCTCAGCTTCGCTCCAACGGAACACGCCATTTTCAGATGCACCCGTTATAGCAACACGGACCCCGTCTACATATTTAGCAACAAATACACCAACAAGAGCAAACCTCGATGCAGGTTGTTCAAATTTTTGGTAATTTGACGCCAGCGGTACGGGTATGCGAACAGCAGTAATTATTTCCACCTCTTTAAGGGCGGTTGTAAACATTCCTTGGAAATAATCGTCTGCCAAAATCTCGCGGCTGTTTGTTACAATAGTTGCCCCAGTTGCCAAAGCAGCAGCTGGATAGCAAGCCGCTGGATCGTTGTTTGCCAATGAGCCGCCAATCGTTCCTCTATTGCGAACAGCAGGATCACCTATTCCGCTGGCAAGGCCAGTTAGCCCTGAAAATGCATCGGCGGCAGCGACGTTAGCATGAGTAGTCGCACCTCCAATCGTCACTATATTTCCAGATACATCAACGCCTTGCATCTCAGAAATGCCTAAAAGGCTTACCAACTTTTCTGGACTAGCCAGCCGTTGCTTCATGGTCGGGATCAATGTTTGACCACCGCCCAAGGCTTGCGCTTCTTCGGATGCCAGAGCCGCCAAAGCGTCAGCAACATTCGAAGGTTTTACAAACTCGAAATTATACATCTTATTTCCTCCGATTAATTATTGATAGCAGACCATACCCGCACCGGCGAGACTGGCATATCGATATGAGTTACGTGAGTATGACCACCAGAATGCAGCGCATCCACAACAGCATTTACAATTGTGGGTGGCGATCCAATGGCCCCAGCTTCGCCACACCCTTTAACGCCTAAAGGATTATGAGTGCATGGCATCGCGCATGAATGATCAACATTGTAAAAGGGTAAATCAGACGCGCGCGGCATCGCATAATCCATATAGGAGGCGCTTAGAAGTTGCCCACTTTCATCATAAGTACAATTTTCCAATAATGCTTGACCGATCCCTTGCCCAATACCTCCATGAACTTGGCCCGTAACAATCATTGGGTTGATTACATTCCCGAAATCATCAACGGCTGTAAAGCTTTCAACAGTAACTTGTCCTGTATCTGGGTCAACCTCAACTTCACATGCATAAGCTCCCGATGGATAGGTAAAGTTAGCAGGGTCGTAAAAAGCAGTCTCTTCTAAGCCTGGCTCCAATTCGTCATGCGGATAATCATGTGGAACGTATGCCTTGAAGGCAACTTCGCCAAACGCTAGCGACTTATCCGTTCCCGTAACCGAAAACTTTCCATCTTTGAAGTCGATGTCGCCTTCAGATGCTTCAAGCATATGCGCTGCAATTTTTCTTGCTTTATTGATTATCTTTTCTGTTGCTCGGACAACAGCTGAGCCACAGACCGCTAGACTTCTAGACCCATAAGAGCCCATTCCAAAAGGTATTTTGGATGTATCACCATGCACAATCTCTATGCTATTTTCATCAACACCCAACATATCAGATACCACTTGAGGGAATGCTGTTGCATGGCCTTGCCCATGGCTATGAGCACCAACCATTACCGATATGTTACCAGTTGCATTTACACGCACAGTTGCAGCATCGTATAATCCCACTCTCGCACCCAAAATACCAACCAAATTGGAAGGGGCTATACCGCAGGCCTCAATATAACTATTTATACCTAACCCACGCAACTTTCCGTTTTTCTCAGAAGCCGCTCTACGAGCATTAAAACCACCAAAATCGACGATCTCTTCAAGCTTATCAAAGAGGGCATCATAGTTTCCCGTATCATACTCAAGCCCTGCAGCCGATGCATATGGAAATTGGTCTGGCTTAATAAAGTTTTTTCGCCGTAATTCGATTGGGTCCAAGGAAAGCTCTCGTGCACATTTGTCAATCACTCTTTCAAGTGAATACGTAGCTTCCGGCCGACCAGCTCCACGGTAAGCATCAACCGGCGCTGTATTTGTGAAAACTGCTTTAACGTTCACATATACGTTAGGCACTGTGTAGTTTCCAGCCATCAGTGTTCCATGTAGGAACGTAGGCGTTACAGTTGAAAAATTTGACAGGTAGGCGCCTACATTAGCCATTGTGTCAGTGCGAAATGCGATGAAGGTTCCATCTTTTTCACATGCAAGTTCAATTTTCGTAACATGATCGCGGCCATGAGCATCTGTGAGAAAGCTCTCTGAGCGAGATGCAGTCCACTTGACAGGGCGGCAAAGTTTTTTGGCAGCGGCTAGAACCAAAGCTTCCTCACCATAATGGTAAATTTTAGAACCGAAGCCCCCTCCAACATCTGGCGAAACGACACGCAGCTTATTTTCCGGAATACCCAAAACAAACGCGCTAATAAGCAAGCGGGTCAAATGTGGATTTTGTGACGTAGTGTAGAGAATATAATCGCCCGTCCCGCGATCATAATCCGCAATAGAAGCACGCGTCTCAATAGCATTTGGAACAACCCTGTTGTTCACTAGAGAAAGTGTAGTTACATGAGGAGCAGATTTGATTGCAGCATCGGTCGCTGCGCGGTTATCTTCGATCCAACCCCAATCAAAACATTGGTTCGTCCCAATTTCATCATGCACAAATCCACCTCCGGCCAACGCTGTCTCCATATCCACAACAGCGGGAAATTCTGTGATATCAGCAATGATTGCATCAACCGCATCCTGAGCCTGTGAAGCTGTTTCAGCAACCACGGCAGCATACGCATCACCAACATGGCGCACTTTGCCGTGCGCCAAAACTGGGCGCTTTGGTTCTTTCATCGGCTCACCGTCACGGCTGTTAATCAACCAGCCAGCGGGGTTACCACCAACGTCAGCAAAATCCTCACCAGTAAAAATAGCTAATACGCCTGGCATATTTTCTGCCACTGATATGTCTATGTTATTAATTTTGCCATGAGCAACATCGCTACGTGCAAACACTGCATGCGACTGTCCTGTTAGGTTAATATCATCTGTATATTTTCCATTGCCTGTCAAAAAACGCACGTCTTCGCGTCTCTTAGGGCTTGTTCCGATACCACTATCTTTGGGCATAATATTTCTCCTTGCATTTAAGCTGGGTTATTTTTTCACTCTGCCGCAATTGCGGAAACATCTTGACCCGATGCCGCCATAATCGCTTTTACGATGTTGTGATAACCTGTACATCGGCAGATATTGCCATCTAGATGAGTTCGAATCTCAGCTTCGGTTGGAGTTGAGTTGTTTTTAAGCAAATCAGCTGCGGACATCACCATACCAGGCGTACAAAACCCACACTGTAAACCATGATGGTCCTGAAAGGCTTGCTGGATCTTGTTCAAAGATCCATCTGCATTCTCTTGACCTTCAATTGTATCAACTGAAAATCCGTCTGCTTCTGCTGCAAACATAGTACAGGACTTGACCGCTACTCCATTGACGTGAATCGTACAAGCTCCGCACTGGCTTGTGTCGCAGCCCACATGGGTCCCAGTCAAATTCAAATCATTCCTGAGAAACTCCACAAGCAAAGTACGCCCTTCAACGCTCCCCGAGACCGACTTGCCATTTATTTTTATGCTTATATTTTGCATCTTTTACTCCCGATGTTTATTTTTCTTGATTAAACTTATAAGCCACCCTTTCTATAGCGCCTAAACCTCTTTCTCCTTTAATTGCTTTAGAACCTCTACGATCAAAGCCTTCGACGCTGCTATAAATTCTTTATAAGCTGGCTGGCTAATTTTTTTCATTTTCTTCAAATAGACCAATGCATAAAGAACGTTTTTCAGCATTTTTGCTTTGAATATTATGAACAAAATCCATGCCAGTTTCAAAGCCGACATAAAATCTTTTGTTTGATAATCGGAGATTCAGCTCTTTCATGACACAACTAAAGGTCAGAGGGTCTCCTGCTATTGTTACTTCAGAAAAAGTTTCTATTGAGCCCAAAGGGTTCATAGATTGCCATCCTCGCTGTCTAGAACCATGAAATTTAAAGCGGTAATTCTAGTACCGCTGTATTTTTAGACTATTCCTTATATTCTCCGATATCACTAAGACTAGGTCTTTTATTTATTGCTTTGCAAGCATTTTTCTCTGTCCCCGTGATAGAATTCAAAATTCCTTCATCAGATATGGTTTTGCCAACAGTCGACAGGTTGCTTTCACCCAAAGGTAAGCCAACTTTAATTTAAGTTTTTCTATATTTTTTTATTAAAATAGGTTGAAAGCAGCACCAAAAACAAAATTAAAACTTCTAGCTTTTAAATATCTAATTTATTTTTCTTTAAATAAACATAAAGAGCTCCAGCGCCTCCGTGCCGGGCATGCGATTGCTGTACTTGTAAAACAAGCCTGCTTAGTGGCGTAAGTGAAAGCCACTGAGGGACTTGCTTACGCAAGATACCACGGCCTTCATTTACAAAGTCAAACTGATCATTTGATTGACCTTTACCTGTTATTATTAAAACAAGTCTAAGACGCTGGACGTAAGAAGATTGGATAAAATGGGTTAAAACCGGATGAGCTTTAGCAACAGTCAATCCATGAAGGTCTATCCGCGCTTCTGGAATAAGCTTGCCACGACGCATTTTTGCATAAGATTTGTGATCCATTTTTACATTTAACTTAACCAAAGGCGCTGGGATCGCAGTCGCGACTGACCTTGGCGCACTCGGTCCAATCTTAGAGCGAAAATTAGTATCAATATTGCGTTTTTCTACTTTATCTTTTCTATCAATCGTAGACTGAATATTAGAGCGAGGTTTTTTAAGAGGTAGGGTTCCTTCGGCAGCCAGACGCCAGAGATCTTTTTCTTCTCTACTTAACTTACGTTTATTCATACCGCTCACCGAGTCAAAAGATCCAATGGCCTCTTAACCTGTAAAAGTACTAAAGGCGAGCCTGTGACTTAATTATCGACGCACTTTTCGACATAGACCTGAACCTACAGATTTACCATCGTAGTATTTACTTTTTACTACAGAACCAATGTCCTAAGAAAGTCCTTTTATGTAAATAATAATTTCGCCACATTCGCCTATGAATGTTGAAACGAACAAAGATTTTAATTTAATCCAACTGAAAAAAAAAAGAAGCAATAACACAGATTTACTCATTGCCCAGGCCAGACCTTTTAAATTTTTTTAG
>CAJWEI010000093.1 GCA_913031285.1 uncultured Alphaproteobacteria bacterium
TTGAAGCCTATTTAGAAATTGCGGCTAAACATGGTATTGATATTGTACATATGTCGCTGGCTTGGTGCCTGAACAGACCCTTCATGTGCTCTGCTATTTTTGGAGCAACGCGCCATGAACAGCTTGAGCATATTCTCAAAACCAAGGATATCGAGTTAAGTGACGAATGTCTTAATGATATTGCCAAGGCTCATAAATCTCACCCTATGCCCTACTAGGGTAAACTAAGAAAGTTTGAGAAAGTAAAACTTCCTATCATTAAATGATTTAAGCTCCCTTCGCGCAATTATTTAAATTTTCAATGGAGGTGGTTTAGAAATAGGGTTTACCAAAAAATCAGACCAAAACACTTGTTTCAAATACATAAATTGGAACTAATTACTTTTGGTAAACACGTTAAGTAAGCTAGCTTCGTTAAACTTATCAACGTAGTCCCAAACAGATGGAACTCACACTATTATAATATTTTTCTACTGTTATGAGCCAATACATTGATATGCTAAAAAGCTGCCTTTAAACAAAGGCTGGTCCTATGTTAAATTGGATCGCCCCAATCAACTTTTTGTCAAACACGGCATAAATCTTTTTCTTTTTGAAGAAAGCATACTCTTATTTGGTGCCAAACATGCGATCTCCAGCATCTCCAAGACCAGGTACAATGTAGCCCTTTTCGTTTAGGTGGCTATCAATTGATGCTGTGACAATCGGAACATCTGGGTGAGCCTCTTTCATGCGTGCAATACCTTCGGGGGCAGCTAGTAGACACATGAAGCGAATATTGGATGCACCTGCCTCTTTTAATAGTTTGATGGCAGCGGAAGATGAATTCCCAGTCGCCAACATTGGATCCACTGCAATTACTAGTCTGTCTTCCAAGCTATGTGGGACTTTGAAATAATATTGGATAGGTTGTAGGGTTTCCTCGTCACGATACAGTCCAACAAAGCCAACACGCGCACCGGGGATTAATTCTAAAACACCATCTAGCAAGCCGTTCCCGGCTCTAAGAATAGAGATCAAAGCTAATTTTTTGCCATCCAATACCGGAGCTTCCATCTCTTGTATTGGAGTTTTAATTTTTTTAACGCTTAGTGGCAGTTCGCGGGTGATTTCATAGGCAAGTAACTGGCTGATTTCTCTCAAGAGCTGTCTAAAAAGTGGAGTCGATGCAGATTTATCCCGCATCAAACTTAATTTATGCTGTATGAGGGGATGTGTTACAACGGTGAGATGTTCACTCATTTAGTATCCAGTTCTTTTAAAAGTCTTACTTTGGTTTCATCATCACAAAATGCTGCACTTACAGCTGCTTTGTTTAATTCTTTGAAGTCATCCTGTTCCCAGTTGAACGCGTCAGTCAAGCGCTCATATTCTTGGCACATTGTAGTATGAAAAAAAGGTGGATCGTCAGTCGACACTGTGACTTTAACGCCCATTTCCCTGAGCTTGGCAATCGGATGCGATTTTATGTTTGGGAAAATAGAAAGGGCTACGTTTGAGCCGGGACAAACTTCTAGTGTTATGTCTTTCTCTATGATTTTTTTTACGAGTGAGAGGTCTTCAATCACTTGAACGCCATGGCCAAGTCGCTCTACCTTGAGATCTTCAGTGGCTTGTCTGATACTTTCCGCGCCGCCCCATTCGCCTGCGTGTGTTGTGAGTTTTAAACCAGCTTCGCGGGCCAGATCGAAGCTATAGCTGTAATTTCCCTGAGTACCAAACGTTTCATCACCACCCATCCCAAATCCCCGAATGAATTCATTGGCAGTTTCAGCCGCGCACAATGCAGCATTTTTGGCTTTTTGGGGTCCAAAATGACGTATGCAAGTTACTATCCCTCTCATAGTTATACCCCATTCGTGCCGGGCTTCTGTGGCGGCCTCTTCAATTGCAGCAAGGTGATCGCGCCATGCGGCCATGTCAGAGCCACCACAGAAATCTGGCGATAGAAAGGCTTCAGTATAGATCACACCATTTTGGGCGCTTTGCTCCAAAACTGCTTTTGTCAGGCGGTAGAAGTCATTTGGACTCGTCAGAACGCTTGTAGCTGCCTCGTAAACTGATAAAAACTGCCTAAAATCGCGAAAGATATAGTGGCCGTCTTGGGAAAATATGCCACTAATGTCGATATTCTTTTCCTTAGAGATTTGTCGTATAAGTTTTGGTGGTGCTCCTCCTTCCAGATGTAAATGTAATTCGATTTTTGGGTCGTTATTGTTGTTCATGCTGTTATGGTTGCTCATCATGACGACCTTTGGACTTAGAGTGCTGTATACTTAGATGATCCAGAACCATATTTGCAACATCTTGGAACTTTATTTGACCTAATTCTCCAGGGCCTAAACCAGCGCATAAGACTGGAACTCGTTCTCGCGTATGTCCCGTTCCAACCCAGGTCGGGTCGTTACCGTGATCCGCCGTTAAAATCATAAGATCATCATCCCTTAATTTTGATAAAATTAGACCTATTTCATTATCGAACCACTCGAGTGCACAAGCGTATCCTGACACATCACGCCGGTGCCCGTAGAGGCTATCAAATTCAACAAAATTTGCAAAAATAAAGCTGCCCTCTGAAGCAAACGAGACTTGATTGGATAAGTGTTTCATAAGTGTTTTGTCGGTTCCCTTAAGAACCTGATCAATGCCTTGCATTGAAAAAATATCCCCAATCTTTCCAATTGCGATGACAGGATGCCCTGCGTTTTGAACCCAATTTGTAAGCACAGGTTGTGGTGGTGAAACAGAATAGTCGCGGCGGTTTTTTGTCCGGTAAAAGCCAGTTGTGCTATGTCCACTAAACGGACGGGCAATGACCCTGCCAACGCCCATTTTGTGCAACGTGGGAGATAATGTTTCACAGAGGACGAGTAGTTTCCTAAGGCCAAATATCTTCTCATGAGCCGCGATTTGGACTACACTATCAGCAGACGTGTAAAAAATTGGCCATCCTGTTCGGCAGTGCCGTTCACCTAGTTCACTGATAATTTCGGTGCCCGAGGCGTGGCTATTGCCCAAAATTTGAGGGCACTCGCTAGCGGCACAAAATAGCTTTACTAATTCATCTGGAAATGCGGGGTCTTTTTCTGGAAAAAAATGCCAATTCCAAGCAACTGGAAGGCCAGCAAGTTCCCAATGGCCAGACGGCGTATCTTTGCCTAGAGATGTCTCTTGTGCACTACCCCAAGTGCCTTCCGGTGTCGCGTCTAAATTGGGGGCAATTTCTTGACAGGCCAGATTAAGTGCCGCGCCGATACCAAGCTTTGTCAGGTTAGGTAAATAAAGAGGCCCTTGGCGGCCATCATTTGCTAAACCATCGGCGCAAGCTCGGGCAATATGAAGTAATGTATTCGAACCGGTATCGGGAACAAGACCATTGAAATATGTCTCTGAGTCGGGTGCTCCACCGATTCCAACAGAGTCCATCACGATTAGAAAAACCCTTGCCATTACTCGATTTTTTCGATTATTAGGCTCTGTGATTGTGGTGGGTGATCTGATATTTTCAACGCACCTAAAACTTGTTTGGCAGCTCGGTCTGCCGTGTCTGGGCCTGCTGCATGTATTCGTGCAATTGGTTTACCCTTATTGATTCTTGTTCCGATCGCTGCAATATTACTTAAGCCAACAGCAGGATTTATTTTATCGGTTTCTACGCGCCGTCCACCGCCGAGGTTAACAGTGCATAATCCCAGTGCTTCGCTGTTCCAGCCTGAGATATAGCCCTCCATAGGGGCAAAAACCTCGGAAATCACAGGTGCCTCGGGCAAATGCTGTGACCAGTCATCGACAAAATTGGTTGGTCCCCCCATAGCGCATACCATTCTTGCAAAGGTTTCTGCAGCATAGCCTTTTTTAAGCTGCTTATGTAATTTGACATAGCCAGCTTCAACTGTATCGCAAAGGCCATTTTTTTTCATGAGCTCCGCGCCCAGACGCAGACTTAGATCTTTCAGGCGACCTTCCTTAACATGAACAAGAACTTCCATAACATCTTTAATTTCTACAGCATTACCGCTGGAAGGGGCTAGTGGCTCGTTCATATTAGACACGAGAGCAAGAGTTTTGCATCCCGTTAGATTTCCTGTTTTGACAAGGGCTGACGCCAAAATTCTAGCCTCAGACGAGGATTTCATAAATGCCCCAGTTCCACATTTAACGTCAAGTATAAGTCCGTCCAACCCAGCGGCAAGCTTTTTGGACAGGATAGATGCTGTTATGAGTTCAAGACAATCAACCGTCGCGGTCACATCTCGTATGGCATAGAGCCGTTTGTCAGCTGGTGCAATGTCAGAGGTCGCACTAACAATTGCGCATCCTACACTATCAATTATCCTTTGAAACTCATCCGTATTCAAAAAAACGTTCATGCCAGCAATAGCTTCTAATTTATCAAGTGTACCGCCGGTATGGCCAAGCCCACGACCCGAAATCATTGGTACGCATATGTCCACGGATGCCAAAAGTGGGGCTAATACTATAGAGACACAGTCACCAACTCCGCCTGTAGAATGCTTGTCTAGTATTGGTTTATCAGTTTTCCAAACAGCTATATCTCCACTATCCCGCATGGCTGTCGTAAAGGATATGAGAGTGTTTTTATCCATTCCGTTAAGGCATACAGCCATTGCAAATGCTGCGGCTTGTGCATCACTGACCGAGTGATCCGCCAAGCCCTTTACAAACCAGTTTAATTCCTCTGCTGAAGGTGTGTCGCTGTGTTTAATCTTGGTAATGATTGCACGGGCGTCCAAAGTCATTTGACGTTTTCCATATGGTCAAGTGTAAATACGCCTGGAAGGAGGTCAGACATTTTATATCTCTGCTCCTGACCATCTGTTGTAGCCAAGGTGATAACGATATCAGGACCGGCAAATTCAGCCAGTTTTTGGCGGCATCCACCGCAGGGTGGAACGGGGCTAGGGCAATCTGCAACGATGTATGCTTCTATAATTTCCGTCTCACCAGCGGCTACCATAGCTGCGATTGCCCCTGCTTCTGCGCAGGTTCCCTCAGGATAGGCGACGTTTTCTACGTTTACGCCCGCAAACAACTCGCCGCTTTTACTGCGAATTGCTGCTCCGACTTTGAAGCCTGAATAAGGTGCATAAGCCATTGGGCGAATGCTTAATGCAAGTTGTTTAAGTGTCATAATTATATCCAATCAAAGAAAGTTATGACAAATGTGTTTCAAACGCGCCTGGCAAAGATACCTCTAACAGCTCAAGATCTGCGCTAGCATTTGAATAGGTCGTTTTCATATTGGGTGGTATAACAAAAGCGTCTCCCGCCGACAAATCAAAGGGCGCTTTTCCGTCACCTTCAAGCGTCATAGTGCCCTCCATCACAAAGGTGAATAAAATATCGCTGAAATGCCAACTTTCCTTAGTTGGCGTTTCATTTGAGCGAATAACTTGGACGCCAGCAACATTCTGAGTATTGTGCGCGATGGTGGTATCCCGGCACTTAAATCCGGGAATACGGAAGTCTGTCCAATCTGCCTCATCAGCTCTGTGATGAACAAATTTTTGGCCTTGAAACTGTCTTTCGGAATTCACAGTTTTATTTGGCAATTTCATTGAATGATCGATTGTGGTCATATGTTCGGCAGGAACTCCGATTTCAATGACTTCTATATTCTCACTGGCGTAAAGTACGCGGTGCCTGATTTCGGGTGGTTGTATTACGCAATTGCCAGCATACAGTCGAAATGGTTCGCCCTGATCTTGATAGACAAGATCAACCCAACCGCGATAACAAAAAATTAATTGAAAGCCGACGGTATGATAATGGACGGTATCTGGAACAGGTCCTCCGTCAGGTATCCGGATATGGCTTGCAATTATGGATCCTCCGAGTCGGTCTGGGATTAAATCGCGGTAATGCATACCAGCGCGTCCAATAATCCACGGTGCTTGATCAGCTAACCGTCGGACAATAAAGCTGTGCTGAGTGCTTGGCATGACCACAGGTGGGTTTAAGACATCGATTTCAATCTCAGTTCCATTTGGTGCGATTAGAGCCCGCACACCATCTGCGAACCTATCTGGGTCATCGCTTAAGATCCTAATCTTGCCGGGGTGGGTCTGGGCCTCCTTGTCAATCCGTAGGCGCAAGCCATGACCGGAGAAGACGGCAACTGTGGGATCGTCCGCAGGATAAATCATATCCATGCGCAATCCCAAAATTTTGGTATAAAAGGGAATATCGTCTCTTAGTTCTTGCGTTGGCAAAAGAATTTCAGCATTGATAATAGACATCGACTACCTCCAAATGGTAGATTGCGGAACCTTTCAAGCAGATACAAGAGGTTTACGTGCAAAAGAGTATACTTTGAGTTATTAATAAAATAGTTTAATGTTAAACTATATACTGCAGGAAAAATTATGACAGATACACCCGCCGAGACGCTGCGGATCGCTGCTTTGAATTACCATGAGCATCCAAAACCTGGTAAACTTGAAATACGAGCCACAAAGCCACTTGCAAATGGCCGTGATCTGGCAAGGGCCTATTCACCCGGAGTTGCGGATGCCTCACTTGAAATAAAGAAAAATCCCAATACGGCAAGTCGCTTTACAGCACGTGGCAACCTTGTTGCCGTGATTACTAACGGATCAGCGGTACTGGGATTAGGGAATATTGGGGCACTTGCCTCCAAACCAGTAATGGAGGGTAAAGCAGTCTTGTTCAAAAAGTTTGCGAATATTGACTGCTTTGATATCGAAGTTGACGAAACTGATCCTGAAAAGCTGGCCGATATAGTGTGCGCACTTGAGCCAACATTTGGCGCTATAAACTTGGAGGACATCAAAGCACCAGATTGCTTTATTGTCGAAAAGCTTTGTCGGGAACGGATGGGTATACCTGTATTCCATGACGATCAACACGGTACTGCTATTGTGGTTGGAGCGGCGGCGACAAATGCTCTTCATGTTGTTAAAAAGACCTTTGATGAAATCAAAGTGGTCTCCACTGGTGGTGGTGCAGCGGGCGTGGCCTGTTTGAACATGTTGCTGAAACTGGGCGTTTTGCGTAAAAATATCTGGCTTTGCGATATCCATGGCTTGGTCTATGAGGGCCGGAAGAATGACATGAACCCGCAAAAAGCCTTATTTGCGCAAAAGACAGGGCTGCGCTCTTTGGATGACGTTATTGAGGGTGCGGATTTATTTTTGGGCCTGTCTGGCCCGAATATTCTCAAAGCAGAGATGATAAGAAAAATGACGGCCCAGCCAATTATCTTTGCATTGGCTAACCCTAATCCGGAAATTATGCCTCAAGAGGTGCGTAAAGTTGCGCCAGATGCAGTCATTGCTACTGGACGCAGTGATTTTCCCAATCAGGTGAACAATGTTCTTTGCTTTCCGTTCATTTTTCGGGGAGCTTTAGATATTGGTGCGACTGAGATCAATGATGCGATGCAACTGGCCTGTATTGAAGGTATTGCCGCTCTGGCGCGTGCAACAACCAGTGCTGAAGCGGCTGCTGCATACCAAGGCGAAGTTTTAAATTTTGGTGTGGATTACTTGATTCCAAAACCATTTGATCCACGTTTGTCTGCAACTGTTTCGGGAGCAGTGGTTGAGGCAGCTATGAAAAGTGGTGTTGCAACAAGGCCAATGGCCGATATGGACGCCTACCGCGAGTCGCTCAATCAGTCGGTCTTTAAATCGGCTTTGCTCATGCGCCCAGTTTTTGAGGCCGCTGCGCGATCCAAACGTAAGATTGTCTTTGCTGAAGGAGAAGATGAACGTGTATTGAGGGCGGCACAAGCGATTTTAGAAGAGACAAATGAGCAGCCAATCTTAATCGGACGGCCGGATGTCATTTCACAACGATGCCAGCGTCTCGGTCTGAAAATTCGACCAAACGAGAATTTCCGTTTGGTCAATCCGGAAAATGATCCGCGCTACCGGGATTACTGGACAAGTTACCATGAACTGATGTCGCGACGTGGCGTAAGTACGGATCTTGCCAAAGCCATATTGCGTACAAACACAACAGCCATAGGAGCGGTCATGGTTCATCGCGGTGAAGCTGACAGTTTAATTTGTGGTACATTTGGTGAATACCATTGGCATCTAAAATATGCTGAGCAAATATTAGGTAATGAACGGCTGAAACCCACAGGGGCTTTGTCGTTGCTCATTTTAGAGGATGGCCCACTTTTTATTGCTGATACTCAAGTTTGGACCGAACCGACGCCCCAACAAATCGCGAATACTGCAATAGGAGCAGCACGCCATGTGAGGCGGTTTGGTGTCGAGCCAAAAACTGCTTTGTGCGCTCAATCCCAATTCGGCAACCTTGACGGTGGAACTGGCGAGAGAATGCGTGAGGCAATTAAAATATTGGATAGCAGCAAACGAAATTTCCTATACGAAGGGGAAATGAATATTGATACAGCTCTTGACTCTGAACTGCGTGCAAAAATCCTTCCGGATAATAGGCTAATTGGGGATGCAAATGTCTTGATATTCGCCCATGCGGATGCTGCTTCGGGCGTACGCAACATTTTGAAAATGCGAGCGGGTGGTCTTGAGGTTGGTCCGATCCTAATGGGGATGGCAAACCGTGTACATATTGTTTCTCCTTCTATTACGGCACGTGGGCTATTGAATATGGCCGCGATAGCCGGAACTGACGTCTCGCTTTACGGCTAGCGTCTAGATTTAGCACCTTTGTTTAGGGCCTTTTCGATGCGATCGGCATAAGCTGATCGCTGATCAAAATTCATATACGTGATATGAGAAATCAGAATACTTCTAGCTTTTTTGAGACGATCATTTGATATTTAAGAATGATCCTGAGCCACAGCCTCAAAGGCGTCTTTGTAAAATTATTAGCTGCGCAAAATACGGATCGCTTCTTGAAAACCAGCTGTGATGATCGCTCTACTATCTTTGTTATTGTCTTCTTGCTCCAGCATTTTACGACCTAATTCACGCCTTTGTTCTTATCTAAGTGCTCGAATATAAATCGATCTTATCTGGCGCTCTTTTAAATGGTCTTCGCTTGCAAGTGGGCTTTTACTGAATCGCAGCGCAACACTCCCAGTGCGCCAAGTACTGCAATATTTAAGGCCAGTGAAATTGCAAAAATTTTCCTCCAGATATTACGTGATTGTTTGGGTTTTTCTATATTATTCATCATTTTCATCCCTCAAAATATGACAGGTCAAGGCCGGCAAAAGGGTCTTCAAATTCAATTTCTATTACCGCAGTGCTCCATGTAATTTGTTCTTCCAAATCTTACCGATCGGGCGCTGAAAACCCAATGAACAAACCCAGAATAGCAGCAGTTCCATACCCAGCCATGGAAGAAAATTTCCCAAGATCTGCAAAAAGAATTCGCCGTCATCCTTTTTGAAATTTTACCGGGGCGTGCCTGTCCCATTGTAGTCTCTCTCGCTATTCATCCCGCAGGATTTTGCCTTCCAGCGTTTCAGAGGGGATTGGCATAGAGCGTTTTGCGGACGTAAAGAAAACGTCGAGCTCAAGATTTATATTTTCATTTTGATCAACCATCTTGATATTCTAATTCTGATTTTTGAGATTGCAAAATTTTCGATAGTTTTTGCTTGCCTCGCGCGATCAGGCTTTCCACTGCCTCGGTACTTAGTTGCAGGTTTTCTGCAATCTCTGGATTCGATAGACCTTCTAGGTGTCTCATTGTAACCGCTTCACGCTGGTGGTCTGGCAATTTGACCAAAGCACGATAAAGTGCATTGGCCCTTGATTGATCTTGTATCTCATCGGTTGCATTCGGTCGCGTGCCTGTAACTTCTGGTATGGAATCCAGCTTCTCGTGGATTTTGTGGCTTAAACGGTCAATTCAGAGATTTGTGACAACTTGATAGAGCCATGTTGAAACTTTTGCGTTATCGTGTTTCCAATCGGGAACAACGTGCCATAGACGCAGAAGGGCTTCTTGAGCGATGTCTTCTGCGTCTGCTTTTTTTCTAATCCGATGAAAGGTCTGAGTAAAGATTTTTGGTATTTACCGTTCAATCAAAATCTAGGCAACCTGCGTTGTGCCATTGGCATAAGCTAGCAGCAAAGCATTAACGTTCATCCCAGATAGCTGATCGAGGGGCATTGTATCTTCCTTTAACCAGATCATCTAACAGGATTAGTTTTTAGCTTTATCTTTATTCTGGTTTTGGAGCTTGCCGCGTAACTTACCTTTGTCATCACGCTTTTCCGCTGCACTTAATCGCCGGTCTCTATCGGTATAGAGCTTGTTGAATATATCGCTGCGTTTGGTACTTTTGAGCCGAGCAAGTATGTTATCTCTTGCCGGATGCTTTCTTTTTTTTGCGAATTCCTTGGCGCTTAAGCGGCCGTCGCTATTTGCATCGGTGCGGTCAAATAAAGTTTTGGCTTGGGCGGCTAATTCTGCTTTGGAAATAAGATTGTCACCGTTAAGGTTAATTTGTGAAAAATGCGGCTGGCCTTTAGTGTCTGCTGCTGACGCTAGAACAGAAAATCCTATCAATGAGAGGGTGGCTAGAATTCTGGTTGATTTTTTGTATAACACGGCGTTCTCCAAATTTTAACGCGCCAAGGATTTCTGCGCTGGTTTTATTAATTAAACGCTTGGAGAACTAATTTCCGTCGAATTTAATAAATTTGTTTTTTGACGGCGCCGGGATGTGAGCTAAAGTCGTACATTAGCGCTACCAAAAACTGTGACGCCAAAGTTGTAAG
>CAJWEI010000094.1 GCA_913031285.1 uncultured Alphaproteobacteria bacterium
TCAACATAGTCATCGGAGACGATATAAAAGATCCACAGTGCAACATTGAACACAAAGAGAAGTGCAACAATTTTGACCAGGATGCTACGCATCTTAAAGCTTCAGCTTATAGCCCAAACCATGGACTGTGGAGATAAGTTCAACCTTTGGATCGACGTCTTTAAATTTCTGCCGAATGTTTCTTACATGGCTGTCAATCGTTCGGTCGGAAACAGCATGTCCAACTCCATAGGCTGCATCCATTAGTTGATCGCGTTTCTTTACAGCCCCTGGCCTTTCGCAGAGTGATATTAAAAGTAGGCATTCGGTTACTGTGAGCTCTATATGCTCTCCACCCCATGCAACCAGATGTCTGTCTCGATCTATGAAAAGTTTATCTAATTCTATGGGTTTGACCGTTTGCACAATTTCTTTCGTATGTCGTTTTAGAACAGATTTAATCCTGAAAAGTAAAAGGTGTTTGCTAAACGGTTTAGAAACAAAATCATCAGCACCAAGAGTAAACCCGATGATTTGATCCTGCTCCTCTGACTTTGAGGAAAGAAAAATAACAGGTAGGTTAGGATGTATCGCACGCGCAGCTTGCAGCAATTCAAATCCATTCATGTCTGGCATTTTGATATCAAAAAGAGCGAGATCGGCAGTCTGTGTTTTCAAAAATGCCAACGCTTTAGAAGGCTCTGAAAATGATCTCACTCGAAAGCTCTCACCCGTCAGCATATCCTCGAGAGGCGCCAGTATTTCTGTTTCATCGTCTACAATTATTATGCTTTGCATTCTGAAATACCCGTTTTTCATAGGCATGTCATAGCTTTTGTCTCACTGACAAGCCCATTAGTGCAGTCTGCACAAATCCTGCACATCTTTCCATAGATTATGCACGAACCTCAAATTTCATCTGCAAACTTTGATTATAGAAGTTTGGGTACAGGCAAGTTGAACCTGAGAGCAGTAAAGTGTGCTCCCCCTGCAAAGGTTGCTCCCCCCATCTTGCAGGGGTCACTTAAAAAAGGAAAATGAAATGCCAGTTATTGCAATACCGACAGCCGTCATCATGTTTTTTTTCTTCTTCGCCGTTTATATCTATCTTTGGGGATAAGACATGAACTTAGGAAAAGTCTTAACAATTACAATCTGCATCTTTGCGCAAAGTGGGCCTGTTCTCTCCAATTGGAATTGGGCGAGTGATCGGATGCTGGTTGCTGAGGGAATATCAATGTATGCGGATCGATTTGAAATTTTGCCGACAGACTTTTGCTCGGGTATCAAGATGCGTGCTTGGGCAAAAGTAGGTGACAAAGCTTCAAATCAGATAATCCCTGGAGATTTTCTCGAGATGCAATTTATGTTGGATGATGCGCTCGTTTTAAATCGAGCCCAAGTCTTGGGTGTTCATTATGATTTTGATGAGGATTTTGACATTCTTTATTTAAATTTTGGGGAATGGGATTGGTCATTTGTGGAAAGTTTTATGCAAAACCCGGATCAGGCTCTATTCGTAATCTATGATGATAAAAAAGCGCAAATAGATAGTAACTCTTGGGTAATTGGCTCTCTATCCGAAGAACTTCGAACGATGAGGTCAAACTGCAAGGTTTTGGACTTAGGAGTAAGTGTGTGATGTCAGATCTATCATTAATTTTTGTTATACTTTGCATTTTTGGTCCAGCCTTGATCTTAATCCTAGGTGCATCCATCATGTTCTTTGAAATGGAATCGGATCATGATGAAGTCAGAGTAAAACAGCGAGAAGAGAATACTTAGAATGCGATTAATATTTGGGGCAGTGGCGATTCTCTGGTTACTTCTAAATGCGTCGGTTTCAATTGGTGAAGAATTGACTGGACGCTTTATTTCAATTGAACGGATTGATGTTTCGGACGGAACTACAATTGATGTTGGTGACACTGTTGAGTTCCTTGGCGTACTGGACGTTGCGCCTGCTATATCACCCAGTGGTCGGCTAGCGACACTTCGCTATGAGAACCAAATTCTCAACCTGGATGCAGAGCTTTTTTATAGAGCAAACGAAGGCGCAAACTTTGATTACTTACCTATTGTCGCAAAAAATGATGGCGACACTGCTTCGATTTGCAGCACAATCGTAATATCAAGGACTGACAGAAATCTGAATTTTGAAAATACAGATTTGAAGCGTTTTATTATGCTGAAATCAAAAGGGCTTATTGTAAGTACTTTTAGTGTTCTTAAGCCCCGAGATCATGAGGGTTATGGCCGAAATTCCACTGACTTCTGCATAAGAGGACTAAATTACTCTCAAAATTATGAGGTCACTCTCTTAAGTGGTCTAAATGGGTATGACGGGCAAACAGAATTATCGCTAAACAAGAATATCTCATTTAATGCTAAAACAAAAAAGATGAAGCCAGCCATAGAGCTGCAATCCGTCAAGACTATACTTCCTAAAGCTTTTGAAGCGGTTATTCCGGTTACAACAGTCAATATAGACGAGTTTGAGGTATCACTTCACAGAATAGATTTACGAACCATTACGTCATATAGCTCACTTTTCAAGAGCCTGGATGGTTATGATAAGGACCGTCTAAGCGATTATTGGGGCGAGCACTTGGGAACCCGAAAAGTTCGCCTTTCTTCTGAACTAAATAAGCGGCATTCATTCAACATTAACTTTGACCCTTTGCTGGTCGATGTTGAACCAGGACTATTTGTTGCAACATTTAATTCCGAAAAGCTTGGCGGTTATCGTTACACCGATAGGCCAACACAATGGTTTATGATAAGTGATGTGGCCGTTACGCTTTATCATGGTCTGGAAAATACTGACCTGTTTCTTACCAATTTTGGATCTAACAAATCCATAAAGAATGCCAAAGTTGAAGTTCTGGGTGCCAATAATAAAAGTCTGTTTAAAGGCAGTGCTGATGAGCTAGGTCATGTTAAAATAAAGAATGCGCGTTTGAATGGTTCTGGCGGGCTTGCTCCAGAATTTATCGTTGTAACTTCAGAGAACTCAGGCATGAGCGTAATGCGCTTGAAAGACCTGGATACTAAGCCTCGTATTCTGTCTTCTGGCCAAAAAAAAGAACATCGCGAAGATGTATACTTAACCACTGATCGGCATATTTATCGCCCAGGTGACCATATCAATACAATGGGGGTTATTCGCGATTTAAATTTGGCTCCAACTAATGGTCAAGATTTTCAACTTCAGCTGGTTCGCAATGATGGCACAGTCATTTCTGATAAAGTTATACTTACAGACAAATTTGGCATGTTTGATGCGCCCCTTTCCATAAAACCAACAGCACTCCTCGGACGCTACTCTCTAAATGTATCACTCCTTGATGAAACCCTATTAGCCTCTCATGAGATACTGATTCAGGACTTTGCGCCTCTTACAATTGAGCCCAAAATTACCGTTGAAAATTCAACATGGAAAATTGATCAGAATGAAAAAATTATACTTTCAGCTGAGTATTTTTCCGGTGGTGTCGCAAGTTATCTTAAGGGGGAGATGAAGCTTAAAGTGCAGCCACTCCAGACTTTTGAAAATGGGAAATTCAAAGGCTATATTTTTGGCAAGACTGACAAAGCCATTAACTCTAAAGTGGAGAATTTCAAATTTGAACTAAACGAAAATGGTAAGGCAGAGTTAGAGGTCGACACTGGGTATAATTTAAAAAATAACACTCTTTATACCGTAAGCTTGGAGGGGGCGGTTCTTGATGTTGGCGGGCGCCCTAATAAAGTTCGCATGAGCGTTCCTCTGGATTCAAGTGAAGCGTATGTTGGAATACTGCCAGATTTTGGCGGCAACATTGATGACGATGCAATTGCCGGGTTCAGCGTTGTAAATATTAATCGCAACGGTGATGCACTGCCTGCCAGTGATTTAAAATATAAAGTTACTAAAATTCACTTCAGGTTTAATTGGTATGAAGACGACGGATGGCGCTGGCGTAGAGTTAGAACTGGCGAAACGGTTGTTGAAACCGGAATGGTAAATCACAAAAACTTTTCTCTAAAGTCATCCTTAGACTGGGGGCTTTATGAAATCTCGGTAGCAAATGAAACAGGTTTTGAAACAGTTTATGATTTCTATTCTGGTTGGGGCGCTGATCAAAAGCCTGTAACTGAACCAGAAGAGCTTTCCCTTTTTGTGGATAGCGGAAAAGAAACTGCCACCACTCTTAAATTTGAGGCACCTTTTGATGGCAAGCTAAGAGTGTTGTTAGCAGGTAGTGATGTTATGGACGTACAGGAATTTCCTATCAAAAAGGGTTCTGTCAATTTACCCATATCATTTGAGAAGAGTCTTGAGCCTGGCTTTCATCTTCTTGCCACACTTTCTCGTGCCATTGAGGAGGGGAGTGAACATCTACCCCAAATTGCGATGGGATCATATTGGATAGAAAATATTAGCGAAGATAGAAGGCCTGAGCTGAAAATATCGCTGCTTGAAGTGGTTAAGTCAAATGAAGAAATAAAACTAAAGGCATCGGTTTCAGCAATGACTGGTAGCGCTGTTGTCTATCTGGTTGATGATGGGATTCATGCTGTTACCGGATATGAAAATATTGATATTACGGATCACTTTCTTGCCGAGCGTGAATTAGCTCTAGGCATTCAAACAAATTTTGGTGATCTGATTCAGCAAGACCAGTCGTTGGATCTTTACAGAGTTGGTGGTGGTGATGATTTAGGATCGACCATTTCAGTTGATAAATCGGATTTCTTTAAAACGGTCGCCTTAGCCTCTCCAATTATTGAATTTGATGATGGTATCATTAATTTTGAATTTCCATCTGCAAACATGGAGGGGCGGCTTCGCATGGTTCTCTTTGTTTCTACAGCACATGGAACCGCTTTTGAGCAAAGAGTGATAAGAGTTCAAGATCCGATTAGCTTGGATATATCACTTCCAAGGTTTGTGGCGCCTGGAGATGAGATCGGGGGCAAGATAGCTGTTCGGTCAAATGAGTTTTTGGGTGATTTCACATTACGAAAATTTGTTGGGAAAATAAAAGATAAGACCTCATATTCTATTAAAATTGGTCAACAATTCACGACGGAAATTCCTCTCTCAACTTGGGATAAAGGTCGCATCCCAGTTGTTGTCGAGGCGGGTTATGGTTTGCAAAACATAAAACGTGATTATGAAATCATTTCACGATCTGCGTCCTACCCAATGATGGAAACCAGATCGTTGCTGTTATCTGAGAAAAATTGGCTCGGGAATAGTATGACGTCTGTACCTGCCTTGAAAGGATTGGCCTTTAATGTTGCCAATCAAAAAGGTTTGGAAATTAGTTATAACTTATCGCCAAATTTTGGTGCTAGCCTGTCTCAGGTTTTAGCGTCTCTGGATCGTTATCCGTATGGCTGTATCGAGCAAACGTCTTCTGCAATCCGTGGGTTAATAGCAAGAGCTTCTGAGCTAGGTGCAAACCCCGATCTTAAGAAAAAGATCAACAGTGGGATTGATAAAATTCTGGCCAAGCAAAAAGCATCTGGCGCTTTTGGGTATTGGGATCGCTATAGTTACATATATGCGCGTTACCAGCCTTATGCGCTGGAAACGCTCATGCAGGCGTTACCATATGCATATGACCGAGATGTGGTCACAGAAGCGATTACCACAGGCCTAGATTATCTTTACACACAACATGCCTATAATCCGGAAGTTAAGCTTTATTCTTACGGACTTCTGGCAAAAGCTGGCTATGAGGTCACGAGCCGAACTAGATATACTCTGGATAAAGAATTCGAACTGGGCTCCTTGAAGGTTCGATTGGCGTCCTCTCAAGAACCAAACCTAACTGGAAAGTTAGATGAGTTGAGTTTGGCGTATTGGGTAGCTGCTCAGTTGAATGACATATCCAGAATGAGTTTGGTCTCGGAACTAATGGCTGACATATTGTCCAGAACGGCCGAACTGGTCGGCCCGGATGTTGAAAGTTATGGGTCCTGGTTGCCTGCAGCTGTTAATAAGTCTGGCAGATATAAACATCAAAACAGTGTTATTGAGACAGCAACTGCTCCTAGTTTTGCTCATCTCCTAGCTGATTTAGAAAGTCAGTATCAAACTGATGAAACGTTAGAAATAATTTCCCGCACTCAAGCTTATCTTGCAAGTAAGCTCCACCGTTCAACCATTGGGAACGCGAACCTTGTAATACTGCATCAGGCGCGGAAAGATGCCTTTAACGTTGACGGTATCACAATAGATGGTGCGCCCGCCTTGATAAATTTGGATGGCACTATCGAACTTTCACAAGATCAAATAAAAAAAGGTTTTGATCTTCGTCACTCTAACCCCCTTAAGCTTGTATTGAACGCTGAGATTGTTGGGCGGCGCGAGACGATACAATCTGTTGATAATGGTATCAGTATTAAAAAATACTGGCACGATGCTTTAGGTGCGCCGATTGATTTAACAAATGGTGTACTTGAGGCGACACAAGGTGATCTCTTTACCGTTGTTTTAGAGTTGCAAGCCACATCATCGACTAATTTTGAAGACCTTTTGATTACAGACCTTCTTCCTTCTGGGTTTGAGCTCGAAGAGACTTTGATCTCACCGCCAAAAGTGTTTTTGGAGGATGGGTCTTTTGTAGAGATTGCTCTTGATTTTGGGAAGACGCCGTCAAGCATTCAGAAAATGGATGATCGTTACATAGCGCATTTTCAAGACAGTTGGAGAAGTGGCGATAATGCGGTTCTGGCTTATACAATACGCGCTGCCTATGCAGGTGAGATGACTATTCCTGATGCACATGCAGAGCAGATGTATGCGCCAGAAATATCTGGCCGCAGCACGGTGGCGCGCGCAATTGTGAAACCCAATTGAGATTGCCTCCACTTATAAAGGTGACCCTCTTTTTAGGTGGTTTGAGCTGTCTATTTATTATGATTTACATTATGCGACCACCTGACCCTGGTCGCCTCTCTGATTTATCTTCAGTTGTAAGATCAAGCGGGGAGGACGTGTTAGAATTAAGGCTTTCAAAAAGTGGTCATTGGCGCGAAAGTGTACGTCTCTCAAAAATTGATCCACAACTGATTGAGCTTTTAATAGCATACGAGGACAAACGTTTTTGGAAACACCATGGTGTTGATCCACTTGCTATTCTGCGCGCTGTTAAAGACTATTTAGCTGCTGGGCGGATCACTTCGGGTGCGTCAACACTTACAATGCAAACGGCTCGTTTAATGCGGCCGGAACTAGGCAAAAGGAGTTTATTCGTAAAACTCCATCAAATGTTGGAAGCGTTTAGACTGGAAGCGCATTGGACTAAAGATGAAATTCTGGAAGCCTATTTTACCTTGGCTCCCTATGGTGGAAATATAGAGGGAATAAAGGCAGCATCTGAGGCCTGGTTTCAAAAGCTACCCCTTCAACTAACTGTGAGTGAAGCAGCCCTGTTAGTCGCGCTTCCTCAATCACCTGAGTCGCGGCGCCCAGATCGCCATCCCCAGAAAGCATTCTTAGCGAAATCTCGTGTGCTTACTGCGACTAAAGAAAAGCTCTTTTTAACTGAAGAAGAATTTGTCGAATATAAAACTGAAGCCTTACCATTCAGACGCTATAAGCCTTCTTCTTATTCGCCACATTTTGCGGATAGGTTTGGACGTTTGGATCTGGCGGAGCCAAGTACTCTTGATAAGGAATGGCAAACAGCCGTTAAAAACATTGTTTCTCACGCAACTAACCAACTCCCTGAGCCGATCAATGCTGCGGCTATGGTCGTAGAGCGCAAGACTGGCAAAGTGCGAGCTTATGTGGGCTCAAGTGATTATTTATCTCAGGCTAGAAAAGGGGGGGTCAATTATCTAAAATCAGTTAGAAGCCCCGGATCGACTTTGAAGCCATTTATTTATGCCAAAGCACTCCAGAGAAACCTCATCTCAACTGGCGAAGTATTTGAAGATACAGCGATCCAAACTGCTGGGTATTCACCTACAAATTTCGATCAAACTTTTTCAGGGCAAGTCACCCTTCAGGAATCTCTTATACGCTCACTTAATATTCCCGCGATAACAACTTTAGAGAAGATAAATGTTCAAGCCTTTGAGAACGATTTGCGCTCATATCTAGGTGGTAACTTTTCTCAATCTAATTATGCAGGGCTCAGCTTGGCAGTTGGTGGGTTTTATATGACTGCAGAAGATTTGATGGCTCTTTATCTTGAGTTCGCTGATCCTGGTTTAAAATCTAGACTGACTTTTTTTGAACAATCCAGTAACCATGAAGGAAGCTTTTTGTTCGAGGAAAAATCAGCAAAGACCATTCAAAATATGCTTATTCAATTTAATGGGGCAGGGCGCAAAGTCGCGTTTAAGACTGGTACATCGCATAATCGGCAGGATGCGTGGACTATTCAATTAACGCAAAATCATATCGTACTCGCTTGGCTTGGAACACCCGATAATGAGCCAACCCAAATATTGACTGGCCGCAGTGCAGCTTTTCCCATTACTGAAAAGATAGTGAATGCGCTTGGTTTATCTTCGCCTCGCAAGTTCAAAGACTTTGAACAACATGCAGATGATGAAAAATTAGTTTTAAAGTCTTGTGATCGCTTGATCCAGTTTCCTGAAAATGGTGAATGGCTACGCTCGGATAGTCTGGCAGTTTCGGTTAGTGGTCCCACACAAGCAATCTGGTATTTGAATGGTAAACCAATGGCCTTGGAGCATGGCCAGATGAGATTGCCAAACGCGGGCAGTCATAAAATTACGGCTCGTTTAGATGGTTGTCGAGAAACAAACGAGATTTTTCTGGACTTTAAAAAGAATTAAACGGCAAAATTTCTTATGGATAAGTTTGTATTCTATGATCTGGAAACAACTGGTATTTCGCCAGCTTTTGATCAGGCAATGCAGTTTGCTGCCATTGTCACAGATTCCGATTTCAACGAAATCGAACGTGTTGATCTTAGATGTAGGCTAGCCCCTCATATTTTGCCGTCACCAAAAGCGCTGCACGTAACCGGTGTTAAACCTGAGCAGATTACAAACTCAAATTTACCCAATGCATTTGAATTTTCCCAAGCGCTTCAGGAGTTCACAAAAAAGTGGTCCCCAGCTATTTGGATTGGTTTTAATTCTATAAACTTCGATGAAGCTTTTCTTCGGCAAATGTTCTATCAAAACCTACAGCCAGATATATATGCGACCCAGTCTTGGGATAACTCGCGATTAGACGTTATGAAACTCGTCTGGGCAACTTATGTTAAAGTCCCTAATGCTTTGAACTGGCCAGTTAACGAAGATGGGTCAATAAGTTTCAAGCTTGATCGCCTCGCGCCAGAAAATGGCTTTGCTGCTCATAATGCTCACGATGCCTTAGGGGATGTCGAGGCGACTATTTTCATCGTTCGAAAAATTAAGGCACTGGCGCCAAAGCTATATTCAAACCTTCTTGAAACGCGCAATAAACATTTTGTAAATCGGCTCTTATACTCGTTTGAGCCCATTGAAGTGACCTTGCGCTTTGGAGCACACCCACCAAGGACTTATGTTGGCTGTTTCTGTGGCGCCCAGAAGGGTTTCGCAAATAAGATAGGATTTTTTGATCTTGATCAGGATGATCCAATGGGTTTGATTTCTGGATCAGAAGAAGATGTGCGCGAGGCAATTGAAGGAAGTCCAAAAAGAATAAGGACACTTGCAATTAACCAAGCTGAAACCTTTCAACTGGCCGAGATTAGTAAAGAGGGTCACAAAGCAATTTGTGAAGCCATTGAAGGGAATTCAAATTTTCGCGAAATGGTTTCAGAGGCTTTGGCTGGACGCTATAGCGATGAGAGCGATATTGAAGAGCCTGTAGAAGCAAAAATTTATAATGGGTTTGTTCCTAACTCAGATAAAAACCTTTTAGACCAATTTCAGGAAGCTGATTGGCAGGAGAGATATGAGATTGTTAAAAGTCTGAAAGACGATCGTTTACGCCAATTGGGGCAGCGGCTGATTGCATTCTATGCACCAGAATTGTTGAGTTTAAAGCAAGTGGAAAAATTTAAAACGTTTGTACGAACCAAATGGGGAATACAGGAAAATGACGTTTCTTGGACCACATTAGATAAAGTTGCAGATCAGCTTGAAGAGTTGGATAAAGAAGAAGCTGAAAAAGATTTTATTAAAAATTTGCGTAGTTTTTATGAATTTCGTTTAAACAATTTTGAATTGAAATTACCAAACTGACTAAATGTAAAATCACTTCGTTGGTAGCCATTATCGAGATTAAAGTGATCATGATGAGTGGCATTGTAATCAGGGATTAGGGCGTTTGTGAAGTGATCACAGGCAGTTTTTCCAGCCTGTCTTAAGTACTCTACAATTGCACTGTTCTTTGTCCATTCTGTTCTAGGCGAAATACCGTCTATGCTTGCAAAATCTACGGCCGATCCAAAACTATGTTCACTCATGATATTAGTCCCTTAGACCTTTCTGCAATTTTAAGATCCAAAATGTTCTACTTCCGTAGCCTCAATCTCCTCTAACCAGTTTGCCAAACTTAAACCTGTGGTACAGTTCAAAGTAACGGGCCCTGATAATTTTGTACTTGAAAAACTTTCAATTCGAACGGC
>CAJWEI010000095.1 GCA_913031285.1 uncultured Alphaproteobacteria bacterium
CCACGATCCTTGTCAACACACCTTACGACTTGTATGTAATATTATAACATGGCATTTGCAACGTGGATGTAGCCGTATGCGCCAAGTCCCCGAGAAGAAGC
Organism: uncultured Alphaproteobacteria bacterium; assembly: GCA_913031285.1. Taxonomy (GTDB): domain Bacteria; phylum Pseudomonadota; class Alphaproteobacteria; order Rhodobacterales; family Rhodobacteraceae; genus LFER01. The sequence continues at coordinate 102 of CAJWEI010000095.1, forward strand.
TCACAATTACAGTTTTTTCGTGCTTTTTTAATTCAGTAAGCTGTATTCCACTCAAACTTAAGGCTGAGGTTTAACGGGTGAATGGAACTGATTCCTGTAACTTTGCTGACAGGCTTTCTCGGTAGCGGGAAATCAACATTGCTGACAGAAATATTGCAGCAACCAGCTTTCTCCAACACCGCTGTTGTGGTCAATGAGTTTGGAGAAATTGGTCTTGACGGCATGTTAATCGTACACTCTGAGGATCAAATTGTCGAAATGACCTCCGGATGCCTTTGCTGTACGGTCAGAGGCGACATTAGACAAACCTTATTGGATCTGCATTCAAAGCGAGCGCATCTAGAAATCCCAGCATTCGATCGCGTCATTGTCGAGTCGACTGGATTGGCGGATCCAGTGCCTGTCGTACACACCTTGATGAGCGATCCCCTTCTTGACAGGCGATATATGCTAGGGGGTGTTATAACGACAGTCGACGCTCTTAATGGGTTTACTACTTTGGACAATCACAAAGAGTGTGAAAAACAAGCCGCAATTGCAGATAGGCTGGTGATTACAAAAACCGATCTCATCAACAACCGCCAATCAACAGACATGCTGAAGGAACTAAGCGATAAGTTGTCAGCACTTAACCCAACGGCAGTTACTCTTGACCGCCATAATCCAATGTTTCAACTTGAACATCTTTTCAATATGTCTCTATTTAATCCTGAGACGAAGTCTATAGACGTCCGCTCATGGTTGAACGCTGAGGGTGCAAACGGCGATTATGGTCGCGGGCATGACCACAGCCATACTCATGTTGCAGACAAGCATCACCATGACGTTACCCGACACGGGTCTGATATCCGTTCATTCACGTTGACGTTTGATGAGCCAGTAACCATTGAGGCGTTTGCGAGCTCACTCGAGGCTTTGTCAATGACACAAGGCGCAAACCTACTTCGCATTAAGGGCATCGTAAATACTGTCGATAGGCCTGGATTTCCATTGGTAATCCATGGCGTGCAACATGTTTTCCACGATCCGGTTTGGCTAGATGGTTGGCCAGATGACGATCACCAAACAAAGCTTGTATTTATTACAAATGGCATCAAGCGCGAAACCCTTGATCAATTCTTCAAAGCATGGATCAGTTCCTCAAAGGGACATTGGAGGTGAAACATATGAAATACTTTGTGCACGGACTAAATTACGCCAAGTGTAGCTTTCGCATTTCGTCTTGAATTTGCGATACCGGATTCGCAATTACCCCACGTTACTGTCGAATGATGTTTTTTGACTTCAAACTAAAATTTACGTCCATAATATTGGTGATGCGCAAAATTACGACTGGCTGACCACTCAGTGAGAAACTAAACTCCTAGACATGAGCATCAGAAAGAACATTCCCTCAACTGCTAGCGTCGCATTCCCAAGCAATGGTCACCGTCTGTTAGCGCCAGCCGCAGACAAGAACATTGGTCCAATATTAGATCTTGTTATTGAGTTTGCACCAGAAACAGGTAAAGCCTTGGAATTAGCAAGCGGTACCGGACAACATATTGTGAAGCTTGCTTCAGCAAAGCCTAATTTAAATTGGCAGCCATCTGATGTAGACCAACTTCGAATAGCGAGCATCACATCTTGGAGCAATGACAACAATTTAGATAACTTGAATCCACCTCTTCTTTTAGATGCAACTGAAGTTGGGTGGTCTTACGAACATAATGATCACAACTTTATACTTTTGGTAAACCTCATCCATTTGATAAGCGAAGCCGAAGCAACAACAATTATCCACGAAATTTCAATTGCATTGGCGCCGGGAGGCCGGGCAATCATTTATGGGCCATTCAAAAAAGATGGAAAACTTACGAGTGCCGGAGATGTTTCTTTTCACCGCAGTTTGAAAGAAGCAGACCCCGAGATTGGGTACAAGGATGACAGGTGGATGCTTAATCAATTTAGTGAGCGCAACCTTGCACTCATAAAAATTCAAAATATGCCGGCCAATAATCTAGCATTCATTGTTGAAAGACCGCTTGTTTGACAGTACGGAGTCTCTAAGACATTTAAATGTCTTCAAAGTAGATCTATTCACAAAAGCCTACAGAGGAGCAAACACATGAAGTCTGCTAAAAGCCCTTGCATTGATGTTTGTGATTTCTCAGGGCCTAAAGGATGGTGTTTGGGTTGTGGGCGCACTCGTACTGAGTGTGATAAATGGAAGAAAATGAAGCCTTACGGCATTAGAATTCTTCAATCTCAACTGAAAGGAAGAATGTTTCAAATGGGAAAAGAGGAGAGCGACCAATAGGTTGTATACGTGTGGAGCATAAAAGAGATATGGCCTCGTTTTTATGCACATCTGTAAAAGTAATTTCGACAGCCAATCGCGGTTGTCGCTTCTGGCCAATTCAAGAAAACAACAAGATCAAAATTCTACAATCATTTCATTGATATCAGCCTCTTTAATCTCACTTATTGGTTTGGCAATCCGCCAATTCTTTTGCTCTCCGTCTGTCTTGCGCGCTGTTATGACTGTTTCTACAGGAGGGCAACCCGGTTCATGGCAAGTGAGCTCTGCAATACTAAGAGTAGTATCTTCTGATAGTTTAAGACCTTCTGCCACAAGCTTTTTTAAATGTCCGACGGCACCCGCGGCAGGACGTTTGCGATTAAACATTCCTTGCATATTCTGCTCCTGACATCAGCGGTGCCCATAGAACATTTCCTAGCGCATCACCTATTAATACGTGAGATTTGGATGGCGATACCTCGATCGCTGTGACTTCTGCTCCGTTTGAACCTCGAACAGCAATGGACTCCGTAGTTTCATCCAGCTTGGCCAGCAAAACAGATCCGTCTCGAAAACCAGCAAAAACAGCCTCTTCATCTGATAAAGACCGAACACATGTTGCTATTTGTTTGCGATTATGACCCACACATAGCGGTGATCGCTCCATGGGTCCAAATTTCCCATCAAATGGCCAGCAGATAATTTCATCAGCGCCAGAGGTTGCAAGAAAGGGTGTGTTGCCGGTCCAAGCAAAGCTTTTGACTTTGGCGGGGTAACCTGACATGGCAAGGTTGGCCTTGTCGCGAATTCTCCATCCATGAAGAGCATTTTCTTGCATAGCTGTAACAAGGTATTTCCCATCTGGGCTGAAGGTTACCGCGCCATGAAAACCTTTCCACGCAAAAGTCGAGGATTTCCACTTTCGCTTGGTTCGTTCCCACAATGTGACAGCACCGTAGTGTGCAACGGCTAGACGTCGTCCTTTTGCGTCAAAACTAAGACCACCAACGGTGCTTGGGTGGATAAAGTTTAATGGTTTTGATTGACCTGCCATCCAAAGACGGACGTTTTTACCGGAAGAGCACGCGACTAAACCATCACTCGCAGCAACGCAATCAACCCACTTTGTATCAAAATCATCAAGCTCTTCAATCAGGCCGTCAGGAGTCATTCTGAGAAACCGTCCGTCGTCCCCGCCGGTTACCAGAAAATCCTGATATGCTGCCATACACAGGACAACCCCCAGATGAGCTTGGTGAATTACAGGGTCATGCCCCGGACGGAATAGTCTGATTGTCCCATCTCCAAACCCAACCACAACCGCATCGCCCAACGTCGTCGCGCCAGTTACAGGTACCCCAAGCTCGAGTTTTAAGCCGCGCCGTTCCAATTCAGTTTCACTGATACCGATCCGATTTGGAGGGCGGCGTTCATCGTCTGATTTTACTTCGCTTTGCATGCCTCAAAACCTTCCAGAAGGTTCATGCTTTCCAGATTGCGGCCGATAAAAACCATACGAGAACTTCTAGACTTTCCCTCAGGCCAATTACCCATAGGCGATGCATCCATAAGCATATGAACACCCTGGAATACATAACGTTCATCGACACCTAAAAACTCAATAATACCCTTGGAGCGCAAGATATCCTGACCATGCGTTCGAAGAAGATTTCCAAACCAAGTCTCAAATTTGTCAAGATCAAGGGGTGTCTCCGACACAAACGAAACACTTTTCACATCATCGTCATGTTCGTGGTCGTGGTCAGATTCCAAAAAGTCTGGCTCTACCTCAAGCACACGATCCAGACTGAACGCATCCAGACCGAGGATGTTGTCTAATGGTGCTTCGCAGTGCGCAGTCCTGATTATTTTAGTGTAGGGATTGATTTTGCGGATCCGTGTCTCGACCCCTTCTAAACCATCAGCATCAACAAGATCGGTCTTGTTAAGAAGCACAACATCAGCGAAAGCAATCTGTTCCTCAGCCTCATGATGTTCACCAAGCTGGGTATTCAAGTGGACTGCGTCCGCAACCGTAACAATTGCATCCAATTTTGTGCGATCAGCAACATCCTGGTCCATAAAGAAGGTTTGAGCTACAGGAGCCGGATCTGCCAACCCAGTAGTTTCGATAATGATAGCGTCAAGTTGATCTGCTCGCTTCATCAGGCCACCCAGAATGCGGATCAGATCACCACGCACGGTGCAGCAAATGCACCCATTGTTCATTTCAAAGACTTCTTCATCGGCATCAACAACCAGATCATTGTCAATGCCCTCTTCCCCGAATTCATTCACGATCACCGCGTAACGATGACCATGCTGTTCTGTAAGTATGCGGTTCAACAGTGTGGTTTTTCCGGCACCAAGAAACCCGGTGAGCACGGTTACAGGAACCTGTTCAATGGATTGCATTTCTCATTCCTCTCATTGCGTTTTATCAGTGCAGCAGTCATCACACTGACCGTGAATTTCTATGATTGAGCGATCAGGTGTGAAGCCGCTTTCCTTCGACATTGTTTCTAGGTTTTGACTAAGCCCTTCATCGAAGTGCTCCGTTACACTTCCACAGTCGTTGCAGATTGCAAAAACTGGCGGATTCGCATCGTGATTGCCACAGCAGACAGTCCAAGCATTCAAACTCTCAACCTTATGAATAAGACCTTCGAGCGCAAGTTGATTGAGAGCCCGATAAACCTGAGGGGGTGCCTTGAAGCCGTGAATTCTTAGCTCATCCAGGATTGCATATGCGCCGAGCGGCTGGGCAGCGTTCGCAAGGACATTGAATACCAACAACTGGTTTTTAGTAAGTTTTGGTGCTTTTTCTGATGTCTCTGCCATCACTCAAACCGTTCCTTTTGTGGGCCTATAAACTTGGAGGCGCGCTTCTTTTTAATAGAATTCCAACTTGGCATTGGAAAAAGAGAAGCAATGAAACAAAAAAGGGCTGCAACAACAATGCTAGGGCCAGCAGGTGTATCCCATTCTAGCGACCCATTTAGACCGATAAAAACTGAAATTGCCCCGATTATTGAGGCCATGACTGCCATGTACTCAGGCGAAGTGGAAAAGCGACGAGCCGTTGCAGCAGGGATAATAAGTAGTGCGGTGATCAGCAGAACACCGACGAGTTTCATTGAAACGGCGATTACGGCTGCAACTAGGATCATAAAGATGATGTTGGTGGAGTCTGGCATCGCGCCTTCGGCTTTAGCCAAGTCATAATTTACAGTAGCTGCAAATAAGCGGCGCCATATGACACCCAAAAAAGCAAGAATCACCAGTCCACCAATCCAGATCACAGCTAAATCCTCACGGGTTACTGCGAGAATGTCTCCAAAGAGAAACCCCATCAAATCCACTCTAACCCATGTCATAAATGCTAAGACCACAAGTCCAACAGCAAGTGTTGCATGAGCAAGCAGTCCGAGCAGTGCATCAGACGACAGTGCAGCGCGGCGTTGGAGGAAAAGAAGCATTAGTGACACGACGAGTGATATGAAAAACACAGAGAGTGTGATGTTCAAGTCGAGTAGGAGAGCCATCGCGACGCCTAGCAAAGCTGAATGGGACAGAGTGTCACCAAAATAAGCTAACCGTCGCCAGATTATAAAACATCCAACCGGTCCCGCGACAATCGCGACGCCTATGCCGCCAATCAGGGCACGGATGAAGAAATCGTCAAGCATCTGTTTGGGTCTTTGCAGCTTGCGTGGTGGTTTGAATACTGGATCTGGTTATCTGATCCGAGCTCTCTTGGTTTAGCTTGATCTGCCCATTGAGCATATGATCGTGGTCATGCCGATGCTCGTATAAGGCAAGGCCAGAAGCCGCATGTTCACCGAAAAGGGATTTGAACTCGTCGCTAGATGCAACTTCGATCGGGCTGCCAGAGCAGCAAATATGTCCATTAAGGCAAATTACCCTATCTGTTGTGGACATGACTACATGAAGGTCGTGAGAAATTAGCAAAATGCCACAATTTAAACTGTTTCGAATGTCCTCGATCAATTTATAGAGAGCAATTTCACCCTTGAAGTCCACACCTTGGACAGGCTCATCAAGCACCAAAAATTCAGGATTTCGCAAAATGGCACGAGCGAGTAAAACTCGTTGATGCTCACCTCCCGACAATCGGCTCATCTCAACTTTGGCGAGATGAGCCGTTCCAGTTGCCTCTAAGGCAGCATCGATCTGTTTTCTGGTAGCTTGATTTGTCAGCTTCAGGAACCGGCTAACTGCGATCGGCAGGGCCCAACTTACTTCAAGTTTCTGGGGTACATAACTGGCCCGCAATTTTGTTTTTCGCACTATTTTGCCTTCATCTGCATCAAGCACGCCAAGAGCCATTTTGGCGGTTGTGGATTTTCCAGAACCGTTAGGCCCAATAAGGGTAACAATTTCACCAGCATGAACACTCATAGAAATGCCTCGTACCAGCCATTTGTTTGATCTGTAAATGCCGGCTTCATTTATTGATACGAGCATACGTGGATTTCCGTTCTGCAATAATTCTCTCAAAGCATAACCATAGATTTGATGTTGCCTTTAAACGATAATACGATATGTTATATTATAACAACAAGATTGAACAACACATTTCGTCAAATAGGAGAACGACCATGCGTCTCGTCAGAACCTCATTTCTGGCCACCACAATACTCGCGTCTAGTGCCACATTTGCTCAAGCAGACGTAGAAGTTATTGCTTCAATTAAACCTGTACATTCTTTGGTCGCAGCTGTCATGGAAGGCGTCGGCAAACCAAGTCTGTTGGTCGAAGGTGCCGGTTCCCCTCACACATATTCACTAAAACCTTCCCAAGCGAAAAAATTGCAAGAAGCCGATCTAGTGTTTTGGATGAGCCATGATCTTGAAGCCTTTTTAGAGAAGTCAATTGAAGGCATTGCGACGAACGCGAAGTCGGTGCCGCTTATGGAAAGCCATGGGTTAATTAAATTAAATTTCCGAGAAGGTGGGGCATTTGACGAACATGGCCATGACGAACATGGTGATGATGATCACAAAGATCATGATGACCACAAAGATCATGATGACCACGCGCATGGGGATCATGCGTTTGAGTGGGCTGGAGTATTTGAACTTTCAGCTGGGACCTATAAATGGTCATTCGCCAAAGTAGATGGCAACTATGCAGACCCTTCCATGAAAATGGTGATACTTAAATCTGACGATATCGAGGCGTCAGAGGAATTAGCAGAAACGTTAATGGACTCCGAGGACACGCTAGAGGCGCATCATGGTGATGTGCTGAAAGCAGCTAAAAAGGCCTATACGCTGGACTTTGATGCATCAAAAGATATGACGGTGTACTCTGTTTCAATTGAACAAAGTGGGTCATACACATTTTTTACCGGTCACATGCCGTTTGAGTTTGAAGCGAGTGAGCATTTCTTCAAAGACCTCGCCGGTATGGATGTTGAGCCAGTGGCTCAGGAACCAGACATGGGCAGCCACAGCGAACACGCCCACAAAGACCATGACGATCACGACGACCATGGTCATCATGGAGTTGACCCGCATGTCTGGCTAGATCCTGTCAACGCAAAAGCGCTGGTTCATGAGATTGAGGAAGCTCTTGTAGAGGCGGATCCAGCGAATGCAGCAGCCTACGAAGCAAATGCCGAATCTATAATGACAAAGCTTGATAATCTTGTGGCTGAAGTCGACGCCGAACTGGAGCCGGTCAAAGGTAGAGGTTACATCGTATTTCACGATGCATACCAGTATTTTGAGAAGCGCTTTGGAGTATCAGCAGTTGGTTCGATAACTGTGTCGCCTGAAGTGCTGCCTGGCGCCGAACGTGTGAGGGAGCTTCAGGAAAAGGTACGAGATCTTGACGCAACCTGTGTGTTCTCCGAGCCACAATTCGAACCAAAGCTTGTGACAACCATTACTGAAAACACAAATGCAGGGACGGGTGTGCTTGACCCTCTCGGTGCGTCGATTGACGATGGTCCCGAGCTATATTTTACCTTGATCCGGAATATGGCGAAGTCTTTGAAGGACTGCCTTATCAAGTAGGGCAGATTTTTCCGGCCAAATAAGCTTCAGATGCGAGATGTTATTATTAACATCTCGCATCGTGTGCCGTTTCCAGCACATTTGTATTGATCACTGCAGACCGTTTCTTAAAAATCATAAATTTCAAAACGGCGATGGCTGGCAATTTTCGCATACAAATGCACGACGCCCATTGATTTCAAAGCGGCTTATTTCACCCTTACAATCCGGACAGGTTTCCTTCGCAAAAATATTGAAATCTTCGCGATATTTGCTTTTGGATCTACCCGCGCCTCTCTTTGTTATAATAGCGTTGTGTTTTACGCCAAGGGTGAGAAGAGCCTTCGCATCATTCCAAATACGGTCAAAAGTTTGCCTATCAATATTGTTGCCAAGCGTTTCTGGGTGCACTGCTTGGCGCCACAAAATTTCTGTCCTATAGATGTTCCCAATACCAGCCATGACAGACTGATTCATGATCAGACTTCCAATTGAAGACTTACTTTTTGCTATTTTTTTAAATGCCAAGTCTGGATTGGCATCTGAACGCAGGACATCCGGGCCGATCCGTGCAGTCAACTTCGTGAATTCTTCTATATTCAACACCTCACAAATTGATGGACCGTTTATGTCAATGACGTGGGTTCCACTTATCAAACGAACACGTACAGCCCCCCTAGGTTCTTTGAGAGGCAATTTATGTTTACGAATCTTTCCGAACAAACCGAGGTGTATATGGAGTGAGTCACCAGCTTCAAACCGGTAAACGAGATGCTTACCGAAGGCCTCAACGGCGGTGCATAACTTCCCCGATAGATGTTGAGATCCTTCCGCAAACCGACCTTGCGGTGACTGGATTGTTAGTTTATCGCCAGCAAGCACCTTATGATGATCTATCGCAGCGCGATGAATGGTATGGCCTTCTGGCATTTTGATCTCCGCATCATTAGAAACAGTTCGTGACAGCTAGCTAGATCACAATTTGGCGAGATGGTTTGTAAGCCTATTTATCGAAGTGATGTAACAAGAAAAGAATAACTGGTTCGGTAACTAGCACCACTAATCTCAATCTAAGATCCAAGGTTCAAGCAAGATTACGATAAATTATTGTGAGACAAGCTGAATGGGACTATTGCCTGAGCCAAGCGTTACGCCTCTATCCACAGCGACAATAATTTAGGACGCAAAAAAGCCACCTCAAATTAGAAGCGGCTAAATAATGTAAATATTCTAAAATTATCAATTGCGCGGGCGCGCAACCGCCATTAGTCAGCTGAATTTTGCGAGTGTGTAGGGTCTTCATGGTTGCGGGGGCAGGATTTCAACCTGCGATCTTAAGGTTATGAGCCTGACGAAATCCTAGATGCTATTGGTGGATGGGTTACTGCGGGTGTTGGTGAAAGATATGGCAGCAGTTACGGCCTTGAGGTAAACGCTAGATGGATGGGAGGGATCGTGGTTTGTGAAACTTAGACTGATAATTGCGGTGAGCGACCATTAGACACTTATGTCTAATTTTGCGGAGAACAATGGTTCCTGCAGCTAAATTAGAAATTATGCTCACCAGCCAAAACAGTTCACTCCGGTTAATTGAGACACCGGCTTTTATGCAGTGTTGGGTAAATTAGGGTTGCCGGAATATTAAACTTAAAATACTTGTAGAAAATTCTCTAATCACTTCCAAAGAATTTAATATAAGAATAAATAAGCTTGCTGAAATAATAGTAAGAAATACTTTTTTTAGGCCATAAAAACAAATTGATATTAGAAAAAAACACAATAAAGCATTTCTTGAATAGGTGAGGGTTAGAAAAAAAACTATAATAAAAGAAAAAGCTAAAAATATTCTTTTGAGAAGTATTTGTTTTGAAATTTTAAGTAAAAGGAAACTAAAGGGAAGTGTTATTGATAG
>CAJWEI010000096.1 GCA_913031285.1 uncultured Alphaproteobacteria bacterium
GGAAATTTAAACAACCCGTCTTTTGTATAAATTTTTCTAAGCTTATTTAGATTTTTTTTAATATACGGCTTAGGCTAGCCCGAAAGAAATCCTAATCAAAACGTAAAACAGTATGATGACGCAAAGTCAGCTATCCAAAAACTATCCAACAGAAACTCCTTACGTTATGATAAGATTAGAAATTCGCTGCTAACAGCACTGTAATTATGCGCCTGAACAAAAGGACAAAGATGGCCGACAAGGACGGGCGCTTCAAGCGGCATCAGCCTTAGGATAGCTAAACATTTTGCAGATTTAGGCCTGGACATTTCTGTACTAGCTCAAAATGAAGATAAACTTGCAACGGCAAAAGGGAAATCGAAGATCGGGGAGCAAAATGTATTATGTTTTCGGCTGACGTTCGTAATTATGAAGAGGTGGCCAAAGCGATTGAAGAAACTGCCAACACCTTTGGACTAATCGACACGATTATTGCGGGCGATGCTGGAAATTTAGTGGCCAACATGCAGACAATATCATCGATGGCTTCGGAAGTGTACTTGAAATAGCTACTTTGGGTACATTTTATACATATAAGGCCTCCTTTAAACATCTGCGTAGAAATACGTCCTGTTTGATAGGGATATCTGCAACACAGGCCGTCGTCCAATATCTAGCACAATCCCACGTCAGTACCGCAAAAGCAGGCATTGACATGATGATCAAATCTCTAGCCATGGAATGGGGTCGATTTGACATTCGAGTTCTAGGCATCTCACCTGGACAGATCGAGGGTACCGAAGGTTTGGATAGACTTGCCGCAAGTGCGATAGCAAAAGATAAAATTGCTAAAATCATCCCCTTGCAACGAAGTGGCACAAAAGAGGACGTGACTCGTTTGACTGCTTTTCTGGCGTCTGATCAGACTAGTTAATTCACCGGGACCATTATTCCTTGTGACGGGGGAACACAGTTAATAGGGCCCATTGCATTTGGGTAACTTGTCTAATATCGGTAACTGGCAAGAGACGTAATATAGGCTCTTGTTACGAAGACCAGTTCGCGCCGGTGAGATGCCACGGTGGTCGAACAAAATTTCTGCACCATGCAGGCAAATTAAATTTCTGAGCTATCTCCCCCGTCATCTTCTTCCGATTGGTCCATATATTGCTCAAATAGTCGCCTTCAATAGAAAAAATTTCTTTTTCAAGTGGGCGTAAGGTTTTTGAATTTTTGGCACAATTGCAATTGCCGAGCCCAGTAGTCACTTTTGAAAAACAATTCTAGGTTTTTCTAATGGGGGTCCGTTGGACCTTATATCATCACGGTCAAAGCAATACTGCGATCAGTTATGCTTTTGAGCGACATGAATTTTCCACAGTTCCCACTTAGACATGCAGAAATGCCCATTTTTACTGGTCCAAAAAACTACGTAGTTTGCGTGATCGGGACGGGTGTTTGAGCTTACGTAGTGCTTTAGCCTCGATCTGACGAATCCGTTCGCGGGTTACACTGAACTGTTGGCCAACCTCTTCGAGTGTATGATCCGTGTTCATGCCGATGCCAAAGCGCATCCGCAAAACGCGTTCTTCACGGGGAGTGAGAGAGGACAAAACTCTGGTCGTCGTCTCTTTAAGGTTTTCCTGAATGGCACTGTCCAGTGGTAAAACAGCATTTCCATCTGGGATGAAATCGCCCAGCTGCGAGTCTTCCTCATCTCCAATTGGTGTTTCGAGCGAGATCGGCTCTTTGGCGATTTTCATCACTTTGCGGACTTTTTCCAGCGGCATCTGAAGCTTGTGCGCGAGTTCCTCAGGTGTTGGTTCACGGCCAATCTCATGCAGCATTTGACGCCCTGTACGCACCAATTTATTAATAGTCTCAATCATATGTACCGGTATACGGATCGTGCGCGCCTGATCAGCAATGGAGCGCGTTATCGCCTGCCTGATCCACCAAGTCGCGTAGGTTGAGAACTTATAACCACGACGATATTCAAATTTATCAACTGCCTTCATCAGGCCAATATTGCCTTCCTGAATAAGATCGAGGAATTGCAAGCCGCGATTAGTATATTTTTTTGCAATTGAGATCACAAGACGGAGATTAGCCTCAACCATTTCTTTCTTGGCTTGTCTTGCCTCTTTTTCACCCTTTTGAACTTGCGAGACTAGACGCCGAAACTCGCTGATATCGAGACCAACATACTGTCCGACCTGAGCCATATCCGAGCGCAATTCGAGCGCCTTTTCGGACGAGCGCTCTATAAACATTTGCCATCCCCGCCCAGCTTTTTCAGACATTCGGTCCATCCAGTTGGGGTCAAGTTCGTTACCGCGATATTCGTCAATGAACTCTCTGCGATTAATACGCGCCTGGTCGGCGAGCTTGACCATCGCACTGTCGATCTGCATTATCCTACGGTTGATGCCGTAAAGCTGATCAATCAACGCTTCAATCCGATTATTATGAAGGTGTAATTCATTGACCAACTCAACGATTTCTCCTCGAAGTGATTGGTAGGTGCTCTCGTCTTTTGACGTAAAACTGTTGTCTATGTTCAATGTTGCGGATATGCGTAAATCCTGCATTTCGGACAAGTTTACATAATCTTGCGCAATCTGGCCCAAAGTTTCCAATACCTGAGGCTTTAGAACCGCTTCCATAGCCGCCAACGACATATTGGACTGTTCATCCTCATCGTCGTCGTCGTCATCCAAAATCGGGTTGCCGTCTGCATCAAGCTCCGGCGTAGTTTCGGCCTTTGACTGCCCTACAGGAACGACGTTGGGGTTAATTACTGCCTCTTGCTCACCGTCTTCTCCCATTTGGTTGCCAAAAGTAGCCTCCAAATCTATTACATCACGCAACAATATATCTTCTGACAAAAGTTCATCGCGCCAAATGGTAATAGCTTGAAATGTCAAAGGGCTTTCACAAAGCCCAAGGATCATTGTATTACGACCAGCCTCAATCCTCTTGGCGATTGCAATCTCACCCTCGCGCGATAGTAGCTCCACCGACCCCATTTCGCGCAGATACATTCGTACTGGATCATCGGTCCGATCCAGCTTTTCGTTCTCACCTGTCGAGACCGTGACGTCTTTTGTACCTGTTGCTGCGACCAGATCGGTTGTGCCTTTTTCTTCGTCTTCTAGCTCTTCGTCCTCAATAATGTTTATGCCCATTTCGGACAACATAGACATCACATCTTCAATCTGTTCGGATGAAACTTGATCAGGCGGCAAGACCTGATTTAATTGGTCGTAAGTAATATATCCCCGCTCACGCGCTTCGGCAATCATCTTCTTTACAGCCGTTTGACTCATATCAAGCGACATTTCCGAATCTTGATCGTCAGTTTTACGGTCATCAGTGTCTTTTGCAGCCATTCAGCGCTCCTGTGGTGGGAGGGTGATTCGTGAGTAAGAATCAATAAACATAAAAACTGATTCGCACACCTCTATAGACATAATTTTTTAACTTTTCCCCAATAACACTCACTTTTTATCTCCATAAAGACCTATTTTGCCGATTAAAGCGTCCAAAGCACTTCGCTCACCTCGGTGCACTCGAGCCCCATTCTCCGCAAGATCGTATTCCGCTTTGTCATTAGCCTCAGACAATACTGCCTTATTCTTCGCCTCAGCTGCTCGACCGAGCCGCCATATATCTGTTTCATCTAATCCGTCTTTAGCAGAATCAGAAACTTCCTGTAGTTCCGCAGCCAACCCCCTTTGACTAGCTAATTTACCTAACTCTTCCAATACTGTCATTTTCGCCATTTCTACACTTTCAGGCTGGAGGATACATGGCATGATTTGGACATGGCTCTGCGCCAATAGCTTTTCAAGAGCATCAGGTCCAAGTATTTCGCTTATTTTAATTTTGGCTTCAGCACGGGTCTTGATTTGGGACTCGCATAATATCCTAATAATCTGTCCAAGCTCTCCATTACGAAACTCCAACATCAGCAATTCATCAACGAGACTGTCAATTGCAGCAGGACAATTGACCAAGGCTGCAGTTATTGCCGCTTCCCGGATGTCATCAGCGATAGATTTATTGCCCGATGCTAATGCAGAAATCTTAGCACTCTGACTGACTGGTTGGCTGAATTGCCTTCCAAAACCAATTTTTCTAAAAGCTCTCTGAGAATTTACTGGACGAAAATAGGCCCAGCGCATCTCTTTAACTGCATTTTCATAAAGACTGCGTAGTGCAGGTTCCTTAATGCGCTTGATCTTCTCACGCAGCACAAAGTTCAACGCAGATTTGCGATCTGGACTGTCAAAAACTTGACCTTCTGTGGCCTGACGCCACATCAGTTCGACCATCGGTATTGCATTATCCAAAAGCTCTTGAAACGCTCCTGAACCACCAGAACGGATCAGATCGTCCGGATCCTGCCCATTTGGCATGATAACAAACCGGAGAGCCCGTCCAGCTTCCAGCAACGGCAACGCAACATCGATTAGCTTGTAAGCTGCACGAAGACCAGCGGTATCGCCATCAAGTGCAATGATTGGTTCGCTATGCATTCGCCATATAAGACTTAGCTGGTTTTCTGTGATTGCTGTGCCTAAAGGTGCAACCGCAGTCGAAAATCCAGCCTGCACAAGCGCGATCACATCCATGTAACCTTCAGCCACAATCAACGGATGCTGTTTTCCCAATGCTGATCGCGCTTGACCGTGGTTGTATAATGACCGCCCTTTGTCAAATAAGATGGTTTCGGGCGAATTGAGATATTTAGCTTTAGTTGAAGTGTCTAAAGCGCGCCCACCAAAGGCAATGCAGCGCCCACGCGCGTCTCGAATTGGAAACATCACGCGGTTTCGAAACCGATCATAAGGCTGACCACCATCGTCTGGCTTGATACACATACCACTCTGAATAAGTTGCTCAGGCGTCACGCCTTGTTCTATTAAAGTGCAATAAAGGGCTTTGCGATCACCGGGCGCATATCCAATTCCAAATTCGTCCTGAGTTGCAATGGATAATCCGCGTTTTGCAAGATAATTGGTGGCTTGATAGCCCTCACGCGACTTAAGCATCATCCGAAAATACCGGGCAGCTTTTTCCATAACATCAAGCAGTTCAATGCGTATATCCGTTTGCTGCTGCACGACTGGGTCTCTCGCGGGAACAGCCATGCCCGCCTCACTAGCCAAAACTTCAACCGCCTCCATAAAACTAAGATTTTCACAGTCCTTTAGAAAAGAAATAGCGTCACCTTTGGCCTGACAGCCAAAACAATAATAGAAACCTTTGCGATCATCGACATGAAAGGAAGCTGTTTTTTCCTCATGAAACGGGCACGGAGCCCACATATCGCCTTTGCCTTGATTAGATTTTCGCTGATCCCATATCACCTTGCGCCCAACGATTGATGTCAGGCTTACGCGTGTTCTTAATTCATCAAGGAATCCAGGTGGTAGGCTCATGATTGCTATAATGTCCTAAGGAATGCCAAAGTCCAGCCTTTAACAGGCATAAAAGCTCATCAATTTATGCTTTTGCCTGCGTGCAGACCTAAAACTGTTCGCGCATTAACGGATTGCATTGCGCGTTCTATGTCTTTTACCAAGGTGTAAGTCATAGAACGAGGTACAATAATTTGAAATTCCGTATCAGAAACTCGGGTCAGTGAACCGTTTATCTGCTGTATCAGCGTTCTGGCTGTCTGACCACGTTTAAACACGTTGCAGGACACATCAATCGGCACAAGCCGCGCAAGTACCTGTTCAATCTGTGAGCCTTGCAAACTAACGACAGCATACCCATCAGAAACATCAGTCAACCGACCGAAACTATTCAGCGATATTTTGGGTTCGGGTCCCATCAGAAAATACTGCTGTCCGAACCAGACACAGCGGGCGCCTATCCGTCCAGTCATCCGGTTTGACGCAGGCAATGCCATTCCGTGCGCCGCTTTCAACTCGTCGGATAATTGTTTTTCCTTACCTTTTTTACTGGCGACTAAAGTCATATAATCTACAGAATATTCAGCCAATGACACGCTTCCACAAGAAATTGGCAAAAGACATTCAAAGGGCGATTTTGCAATCAATTTAAGCACGAGCACGCTTCCCTTCTGGATCAAAGGCAACGGATGGCACGATTTCACAGATCGCTTCGATATCGCGGACATGATCTACCATTTTAATCTGTTCTCCGTAGCGCTCAGATCCATTTTTCAAAAATGCCAGCCCAAAAAAACAGCGCTCCGAAGGCGAATACACAACAGATGTAATATGACCTTGATCATAACTCCGCTCAGCCGGATCTTGAAGATTAAAAAGATGCGCCCCTGCAGTAAGCTGCTTGACGGAGCCAGATGGCTTTATACCTACTAGCCGGGGACGTTCTACATCGTTCAACCCCGGTCTTTGAGATGCAGCCCTTCCAATACAGTCTTTGGTCTGGCTGATCATACTCTGCAAGCCTAAATCATAGGCCGTGACACGTCCATCGATCTCAGCATGCGTAATAAAGCCTTTTTCGACGCGCAGTACATTCATCGCCTCCATCCCGTAACAACAACCACCAAGTTCTTCAGCTCGTGCGCTTAAAATTCGAAAGAGGCTATCTCCATATCGCGAAGGAACAGCGAGTTCAAATCCGAGTTCACCACTAAAGCTGATCCTGAATAGCCGACCATAGGTTCCTAAGATATTCACCTTACCACAGCTCATAAATGGCCAAGTTTTATTATCGGTTAGTTGATCAAGCAACCCGTTCAAAAGATCACGTGTTTTGGGGCCCGCAATTGCAAATTGTGTCCAGTGATCTGTGACAGAGGTGAAAGAGACATCCCATTCGGGATGCAAACATTGATGTACGAAATCCAGATGCCGCATAACAAGCGAAGCTGCCGCGGTCGTGGTTGTCATCAAGAAATGTTCCTGATCAAGGCGTGCCGTCGTACCGTCATCCATAACATGTCCGTCTTCGCGCAGCATCAGACCATAGCGCACCTTTCCTACCGCAAGGTTACTGAAATTATTGGTATAGACTTTGTCAAGCAGTTGACCGGCATCCGGACCTTTAAGATCGATTTTGCCCAGTGTCGATACATCGCAAACACCAACATGCTCACGCACCATCATGACTTCTCGATCGCAAGACTGCCTCCATGTTTTCTCATTTGGCCGAGGGAAATAATTTGGTCTGTACCAAAGCCCAGCTTCAATCATTGGCGCGCCACGATCAATTATAGCCTGGTGGGTTGACCCAAAGCGTTCGGGGGCAAAGCCTTTATCTTGTCCCTCAGAACCCATAGCTGCAATCGAGACAGGTGAGAATGGTGGCCGGAATGTTGTGGTACCGGTTTCTGGAATTCCCTTTCCAGTCACATCCGCCAATACGGCAATAGCGGCAACATTGGAGTTTTTACCCTGATCAGGTGCCATGCCTTGCGTTGTGTACCGTTTCATATGCTCAACCGAGCGATAATTTTCAGCAACCGATTGCATGATATCTTTGACCGTCACATCATTTTGGAAATCAAGCCAACTACGTTGTTTACCTTTTGGGGATACCGACCAAATGGCACCAATTTTATAAGGATAATCTTCCGCATAAGGAATCTTTAGAGCACTTACCGACTTACCTGATTCTTTTACGACAATTTGGGCTTTATCAACCCCTGATTGGAGACAAGCCTGCGTCGACATATGTCCATCAACAGAGCCAGCATACGTCATTCCGGGAATTGCATTTTCAGCTGGCAAAAAGCTTAAAAGATTGTTACTCCAATAGGGTTTTACATTCATGTGACAACTCAGATGCACAGTTGGGTTCCATCCGCCGGATACAGCTAAACAATCTGCAACAATATTTATTTCACCGCCGGCGTGGCGCACAACTATGCCTTCCAAACCAAGTCGACCGGATGTATCGCAAACCTCGGCGCCACGGTAAATTGGGAAATCACCACTTATACCAGCATCTGAGCGGGAATCCACGTAGGCCGCGATCTGCACACCAGCAGATTGGAGATCCCTCGCCGTTTGTTCTGCGCTGTCATTGTTTGCAAAAATTGCTACAGAGCGGCCTGGAGAAACTGCATAACGATTGATGTACGTCCGCAAAGCGCTTGCGGTCATAATTCCGGGCCGATCATTATTTGGAAAGGCGATAAAGCGTTCCAATGCGCCACTTGCCAAAACTGACCTCTTTGCAACAATGCGCCAAAAGCATTCGACCGGCAGCTCTTTATTTGGGCAAGAGAGGTGTTTTGACACCCGTTCAAGTGCTCCAAATGTACCCTGATCATAAGCACCTGTGATTGTTGTACGCGTCATCAATCGGACATTTGCCAAATCTGAAAGCTCCTGCACAATGCTATCAACCCATTTGTCAGAATCTACGCCACCAATCTGGGCTGTATCGGCGTTCAGACTGCCCCCAAAGCGGTTATCTTCGTCTGCCAAAATAACATCCAAGCCTGCGCGACCCGCCTGTAGAGCCACAACCAAACCTGTTGGGCCACCACCAATCACAAGTAAATCGCAAAAAGCAAAAGCTTTTTCATAACGATCTGAGTTCGGATGCCCACTAAGGCCGCCCAAGCCTGCAGCCTTTCGGATCACTGGCTCGTAGATTTTTTCCCAGAAGGACTTCGGCCACATAAACGTTTTATAATAAAATCCAGCGGTTAAAAAAGGTGCGACCAGATCGTTCAAGGCCAGAAAATCCCATTTCAAACTTGGCCAGTGGTTTTGACTAAAGACCTCAAGTCCCTCATAAATTTCGATTTGAGTGGCCCGAACATTAGGCTCTTGTTGAGCTCCAGACCCAACCGTCACGAGTGCATTTGCCTCTTCGCTTCCAGCACTAATAACACCTCGCGGGCGGTGATACTTAAAGGATCGCGCAACAAGACGCACATCGTTCGCCAACAAAGCCGAGGCGAGTGTATCGCCAGCAAAGCCCTTCATCGTTACGCCATCAAATCGAAATTTGATCGGAGTATTCGGATCTACCAAGCTCTTTTGAGTTAATCTCATTTCTAACCCTCAGTATCACGGCGTTTATCTGTAGCAAGGTGGCCGCTCAAGACATCATGTGACACCGTATCTCTGCACATCACAATCCAAGCATTGCAGCCAGCCTGGTGATACCAGAGGTCTTCGGTCTTACCGGCAGGATTATCACGAATATGGAGATAATCATCCCAAACTGCCTCGTCTGCGTGTAAATCTGGCCGTGTCAGTGCCGCTGCAGTAGACTGATAATAAAACTCTCGGACATCGCGCTCACCGCAATTAGGGCAAAGCAGTCTCATGGGCTTTTCCAATCCATTTTCAAATTTGGCATGCCACTCTCTCCAGCGCTCTCAATGCAAATTATGCTGTGCGCCAGTTCCCTCTTCATCCATCAAACCATATCCTGTGCGAAACCGATCTAGACGGAAACCTGCCGCCGGTTCATGATGGTTATCCGTTGCTATCAGATGCGCAAAACTATGCCCCGATCCGGGAACAGCCTTAAATCCACCATAGCACCAGCCACAATTCAAATACAGACCACCAACATCGGTTTTATCTATTATTGGACTGCCATCAGGAGTCATATCCATGATTCCCCCCCAAGATCGCAAGACTTTGGCCTTACCGATCATCGGCATGAGAGCCATCGCAGCCTCCATGACATGCTCTTTCATAGGCAAATTCCCACGCGCAGCATAAGATGAGTAGTAATCTAGGTTACCCCCAAAAACCAAACCGCCTTTATCGGATTGGCTTATGTAAAAGTGCCCCATTCCAAAACTAATCACTTTGTCAACACAAGCCTTCAATCCCTCCGTGACAAAGGCCTGTAAAACATGGCTTTCAATGGGAAGACGCATGCCCGCCATTCCAGCTACGAGACTTGAGCGACCTGCCACAACGATTGCAACCTTCTTAGCTCGGATTGCTCCTTGATTGGTTTGCACCCCTTTGACTTGGCCATTTTGAATATCGATACCGGTGACTTCACAGTTTTGGATAAGATCTACGCCGCGACTGTCTGCACCCCTTGCATAACCCCAAGCGACAGCATCATGGCGGGCCGTACCAGCACGCCTTTGAATAACGCCACCGTAAATTGGGAAGCGGGGATTGGCATAATTAAGATAGGGAAGCATTTTTTTCAACTGCCCCTGCGACAGAAGTTCCGCATCATCACCTTGATTTATGATTGCATTGGCACGCCTAACAGAAGCGTCACGCTGCGAGTCTGAATG
>CAJWEI010000097.1 GCA_913031285.1 uncultured Alphaproteobacteria bacterium
ATCTTGACCGGTGGACCATGGTCATCCGATGAGCGGCTTGCCATCCTTGATTACTGTCAGAGTGATGTTGATGGGCTGGAAAGGCTTTTTGCAGCCATACTGGCTTGCTGGCCGCTCGGACCAATGGACCTCGATCAGGTGCTGGCTAGGGGACGGTATGTAGCAACCGTCGCGCAGATGGAGCACAGGGGCGTGCCTATCGATACCAGAACGCTGAACCTGATGCGTGACAACTGGCACCAGTTCAAACAGGCGCTGATCGAAAAGACTGACCGAGCTTATGGGGTTTATGACCAGGGCAGTTTCCGCGTGCATTTGTTCGAACGTTATCTCGGAACACAGGACATTGCCTGGCCACGCCTTCCTTCTGGTGAACTGCAACTGGATCGCGACACCTTCAAGATGATGGCGTTGCGCTACCCACAGCTTGCAGAGCTTCGTGAGCTCAGGAAAACACTTGCCGAGATGCGCGAGATCAAACTCACGGTTGGCTGTGATGGCCGCAACCGCACATTGCTCTCCCCATTCCAGTCAAAGACCGGTCGCAATCAGCCGAGCACCACAAGGTTCATCTTTGGCCTTCCCGCCTGGGCATGATCACTGATCAAGCCAGAGCCAGAAACGGCACTTGCCTATCTTGATTTTAGTTCCCAGGAGATTGCGATCGCTGCATGTCTGTCGGGTGACGATGCCCTCTGGCAAGCATACGCCTCGGGTGATCCCTACATCCAGTTCGCGATCGATGCAGGTTTGGCACCGGCCGGCGCCACAAAGGAAAGCCACAAGGCGGAGCGTGATGCATGCAAGGTGATCATGCTGGGCGTCCAATATGGCATGTCGGCCTACGGCATGGGGCAAAAAGCCAGTCTGCATGTCCTTGAAGCCAAGGACCTCCTGCAGCGCCACAAGGATGTCTATCACACCTTCTGGAAGTGGGCAGAGCAGAACGTCAATGCAGGCCTCGCAGGGGTAGAGCTTCATACTGTCTTTGGCTGGAAGATCCGTGCAGGCAAAGGACGGGATGTTAAAGAAAACACCTTCCTCAATTGGCCCATGCAGGCAAATGGTGCCGAGATGCTCCGCTTGGCCTGCATCGCACTGGAAGAAGAAGGCATCGGCATATGTGCGCCTGTACATGACGCCATCCTGATAGAAGCACCTCTCGACGAGATCGATCAGCTTGTTGCAAGCGCCACCCACCATATGCAGAAGGCAAGCGGATGGGTGTTGGGGCGTGGCAGACATTGCCGAGTGGATGCCGAGATCGTGCGCTGGCCGGATCGCTACATCGATGGGCGCGGCGTCGACATGTGGTCGTTCATCCAGTCCCGCCTTGGTGAAGAGGCAGCATGATGGCAGAGGAGATCAAAGAGCGCCTCAGTTTTGCTTCGCAGCGACGACATGCTGCCCGCCAGAAAGCGTGGGACCAGCTGTTCCTGAAAGGGCCAGTCACCTTTAATTGGATGTGCAGCCATATACCCGATGCGACGTCACGGCTGATACTGGTCGCACGAGCGTTTGCCGACATCGAAGAAAGATCGAGGATCAAGCTTACCCGAAAGCACTGGGAGTGTGCAGGCATCACTGACAAGGATACCCGCTCACGTGTAATAGCTAAGATCAAGCGTGAGTGCCCCAGTATTCATCTGGATGCTAAGCAAGGCCGCTGTACCTACCTCGAGTTTAAGCACCTATGACAGAAAACTATCCCGCCAGCGCTTATCAAGCAAACCATTAGCAATCAACTCGCGCTCCATTTGGCGAAGTTCCCTCCGGATCTCCCGTCCCTTTGCAGCACTAGCACGCCGCTTCTCAATCTTGTCCTTGGTGAACTCGCCGTGACGAAGGTTAGCCGCTGAGAAGCGCGCTCGTCCGTCCGCCGTCCTAGGCCCTGTACTGGCCCCTCCGTGGAGCCTACAGCGGCCATTCTTCTTATTGGCAGGACGCAGGCACGCGGTCCCCCTACGTGTCTTGGCGCCGCACCTTTTGCCCGGCCAGTCAGGTCCGAAACGCCATTCGATACCGATGGTTACGTTGTCTTTAATTAGCATTAGAAACACCCCTAATATAGGGTATTATTATACCGTAACATGGGTGCCACTTCGAGGTGGGTGATACTTGGAACTGAGCTAGATTTTAGCCTTGTAGAATTTGCCTCAACGCGCGCGTAAACCAAATCCCACTTTTGTAAATGTCATGCTTACCTAACATTTTTGCCACACAGTCGTTTCTGAGAGTGAACATATTTTTCATGTTTTCTCCCTTAAACTCGGGCCGGCTTTTGCCGGTCCTTTTTTTATGTAAATAGTTGTTAGGAGAGAGATGTGCTTTCTTTTGATGTCCAGTGCAAAAGTCAAAATGATTTGCTCGGTATGAAGCGCCACTGCGCCTTGTTGCTAAATTTGGAGACTAAATCAATTATTTCTCGCTCAACAGCCCGGCATAGAAAGGTTTGCGGCTTGTTTGTCGGGGTAGCCAAATATAAGGTTCTCTCAATTGTCGGGTCCACAATAACAGCGCTAGTAACCTCGCTTTCGCTGACCAGTTGATGCACCATAGCGAACGATAAAATAGCGTAACCCTCTTTTTGCTTTACTAGATCTAACATCGCACTTGGTGAGTCAATTTCGAACACGACATTGGGGCTTACGCCTATACTGTCAAAGGCCTCATTATATAGTTTGCGAGTTCCCTCTATCATTGGAAGCAGCAACGGTAGTTTTGAGACATCATCAAGAGCAACCGTTGTTCTACTCTGCAAAAAAGACTTTGATGGGCCAATCAAGTGCAATGCCTCTGAAAAAATTGGAGTCCTGCGACCAACCAGGCTCGGGCTAGTATTCGCAGTTATTCCAATATCGGCTTTGTTAGAATTTAGATGGTATGGAATCATATCCGGTAAGGCCGCTTGGAAGCTTAGTTTAACAAGAGGGTGCTTCTCAGCCATTCGACGTATTAATGGAATGAATAAAACCTTTCCTACACCGTCTGGAAAGACTACCCGCAAGGACCCACTGAGTTGACCACTTATTTCACCAATGCTGTTTTGAATGCTATCAAATTGTTCAATAATATTAATTGCATGCTCGCAAAATACCTGACCTAGTCCGGTCAATTCAACCCCTCGTCCATTTCTCTCAAAAAGCGCTACCCCCAAAAGTTTCTCAGCACCATTTAATTTTCGACTTAGTGCTGGTTGTGAAATGTTCATATCAACTGCTGCAGCGGTAACACTTTTCTTTTCAGCAATCTTGATGATCATTTTCAGAAGGTCGTATGAAATATTCACTGGCACCTCTAATGGAGAAACATATACCATTTTTGTTATAGCAAATGAAACAAAAGTGCCAATAGCTTCTCGTTTTCTACAGTGTAAGATATTATAATTAAAGATACAACTTACTGTTATATATCATTATTTTTATTTATCAGGGGTGGGAACCATACTTTTGCTTTTTCTTTTAGAAAAGTAGTTTTTGGTCGCTCTTCTCGCAAACATACGGTTTCAGGAATATCGTCGAGTGCCAGAAAAAAAGTATGATTTTATAATAGTTGGAGCTGGTTCTGCTGGGTGCGCGCTAGCGTCGCGCCTCAGTGAAAATAAGAACTTTTCGATTCTGCTATTAGAAGCTGGTGGTGAAGCTAGAGGAAAATGGATCCAGATCCCAATCGGCATTGGCAAGCTCATAGGTGATACATCAATTACATGGCCATTTGAAACAGAGCCTGAGAAAGGGATGAATGGTCTTAGAATGAAGTGGGCACGTGGAAAACTTCTGGGCGGATCGAGCAGTGTTAATGGCACTGGATTTGTCCGTGGTGACAAAAGTCAATATGATCGCTGGGCCAAAAACAATTGTGCTGGATGGAGTTACAAAGACGTTTTACCAGCTTTTAAGCGCTTAGAACATCGAGCTGGGGGTGATCCACTAATAAGAGGACTTGGTGGGCCCATTACAGTGACTGACGCTGCTCATAAAGACGCCCTGACAGAAGCTTTTCTCAATTCATGTCTTCAAATCGGTATCCCAAATAACAGAGATTATAACGGTGGCGTCTACGAGGGGGTAAGCTATTACCAATTCTCCCAACGTAAGGGAAAACGTTGCAGTACCGAAGTTGGTTACCTCCAGAAAGCTAGAAGCCGAATGAATCTCGATGTAAAGACATTTGCTACGATCGATAGAATCGTTCAAGAAGGCACCAAAATTGGCGTCTCGTATTCATTGAAGGGTAGGACAGACCAAGCAGGCCAGCAAACTAAAATTTTTGCTGAAAAAGAAGTAATTCTTTGTGCAGGGGCTTTAGGATCGCCGAATATTTTAGAGCGGTCCGGTATTGGTGACTCATCGAGGCTCACTAAACTTGGAATACCTACAATATCCGACCTGCCAGGGGTGGGAGAGAATCTCCAAGACCATCTGAATGTTAGGACCACTTATGAGTGTAAGTTGCCTATCACGGTAAATGACACATTAAATAATTGGTATTATAGAACAAAAACGGCGCTCCAATATTTTGTCTGGCGGCGAGGCTTTATGGCAACACCAACAATCGCAATTCAAGCGCTTACAAAAAGCCAACCTGATCTTGAGACACCAGATTTTAGACTTCAACTCTCTCATATCAGTGGTGCAGATCGATCAGAGACCAGTCACGGAATGACCAAAGGCCTTACCGCAGATAATTTTTCTGGATTTAGCTTGCAGGCCTTTCAATTACATCCAAAGTCACGTGGCTCAATTCATATTCGCTCAAAAAACCCGGATGATTTGCCGATTATAAATGCAAATTACCTCACAGACAAACACGACAAAAAGGCGGTAGTAATAGCCCTAAGGTTACTGCGTAAACTTGCTCAGCAGCCAGCTTTGCAAGAATTGATTTTGCGTGAAGTGAGGCCGGGGGCGGAATTAACTTCAAATGAAGACTTACTTGAGTATGCGAAGCATTGCGGACACACATGTTGGCATTCTGTAAGCACTTGCAAAATGGGTACTGACAAGATGTCAGTAGTCGACCCACAGCTCAGAGTCCACAACATACCCAATTTGCGAGTGGCTGATGCCTCAGTAATACCGCATTTAGTTTCATCAAATACAAACGCGCCGGCGATCATGATTGGTGAGAGGTGTTCAGATTTTATCAAAGCTGACTACCAATAAAGATGCGAATTCAATTTATTGAAAGATGACTAGAAGTTATTCAAATCATTTTAAGGAGAGAGAAATGGACGAAATAAAAGCGCCTTTGGCAGGCAAAATCTCCGGCGGCTACATTCTCGTAAAAGCATTAAAAAATAAGGGCGTCGAACGAATCTATTCTCTTTGCGGTGGTTTTTTGAATCCAATTTTGGTTGGTTGCCAGGAACAGGGTATCGAAGTTGTCACCACTCGAAATGAAATGGAAGCAGGCTTTATGGCAAATGCTGCGGCGCGGACAACGCGCAAAGTATCTGTTTGTCTTGCTGAGCCGAGTGGTTTTACAAATTATATCTCAGCGGTTGCAGATGCACATTTTGCAGGCGACCCTGTAATATTTATAGGCGTCTCGTCCAATTCGAATCATTTTAACAATAATGGTCTGAAAGAGTTGCCTCAGGCAGAAATCGTCAAGTCGATGACAAAATACGCTGTCGAAATAAATGATCCAGCACGCATTGAGTGGTTCGTAGATAAGGCGTTTGACATTGCAAACAACCACCCAAAAGGTCCAGTACAACTTAGCATACCTACCAACTTTGTTTTTACTGGAAAGACAGGGTCACCGCCTGATGAAGGGGCAAGAACATTTGACAAGTTTAGAAAAAAAACTCACCGACCTCATCCAGACCCCAGCGATATTGAGCAAATTGAGGAAATCTTAACCTCTTCTTCAAAACCAGTAATAATCTCTGGGGGAGGTGTTTGGTACAGCGAGGCCGAAAAGATATTGGAGAACTTCGCTGCCAAAAATAAAATACCAATATTCACACCATTCACGCATTTGAAATCGATTGATATGTCACATCCGATGTATATGGGACTTTATGACTATCATCAAAATCCCTGCTCAAGACTAGCAAGTTCAGAAGCGGATTTGATATTGTTTTTAGGGGGTCGTTTAGATTTTGGCCTAAACTTTGGCGAGGCTCCATTAATTGGAAAAAAAACTACACTTATTTGTGTAAATCCCACCGCCAAGGAATTGAGTGAAAATGCTCTGGCTGATGTGCGCATATGCTCTGATGTCAGCGCTTTTTTGGATACTTTGGATAAAAGGGGTAACACTCCTCCGATTTCATCTGATTGGGCAGACAGTTTAAGACAATCGCGCCTCGAGAGTTTGAAGCCTTATCAGAAATTTTTAGACACTAATTCAACCCCTGTGCATCCGCTACGTCTTTGTTATGAAGTGCTGATGTCACTAGACGAGGATGACATCCTAGTTGTTGACGGTGGTGATATCTCATGTTGGTGCGAAACAGCCTTTAATTTTTGGGCTTTTGAGGGCCGCAAAATAGGCGGCGTTATCGCAAATGGTCCTTGGGAGCAAATGGGCACAGGTCCTGCCTATGCTACAGCAGTTAAAATGTCTAAGCCTAATTCGCGTGTAATTTTAATTACCGGCGATGGCGCACTTGGCCTTTCTCCTGGTCTAACTCCACTGGAAACAGCGATTGATAGAGAAATCCCAATTACCGTCGTTGTAGCAAATAATGCGAAATGGGGAATGATCGATGAGCAACAAGCAGCGATGTGGGGGGAGACTTATGCAACGTCATTGCGAGACGTCAACTACAGTGAGATTTTTGAGGGTGCAGGAGCACATGCCGAATTGGTAACAGAGGCCCCAAAAATCGAAATTGCACTAAAAAATGCATCCGTAAAAAATCGCCTTTTGCCATCGTTTATAGAAGTTAAGACATTATCAACACCATCCCCAATTACTCAGGGCCTAGTTGAGATGCGTGTGCGCACAGCAATTGAATGATGGTGCCATCGAAGTATCAGTAAGAGCCCACGTCAGCAAGATTGCACAGCAAAAAGCTCCTATTTTAAAGCGTTTTCCTCCATGAGTGTGTTGTCATGAAAACCGGCAAAGATAATCAAACGTTTGCTAACGTATCCATTGATCCTTTTAACAATAGAATTCGCAGATCTCCTTTTTGGGAATGCTCTGTAAAAGCTGGTAGGAAGTCATACCATCTCTATAACCGTATGCTTCTCCCGAACACTGATGAGAATGATTATTTCCATTTAAAGTCGGGCGTGCAGTTGTGGGATACGGGAGCTGAGCGGCAGGTTGAAATTAAAGGACCTGATGCACACCGACTAGTCCAATCATCAACACCGAGAGATCTCTCTGAAATGGGGGATGATCAGTGCTTTTTAATTCCGACAGTGGACCAAAATGGTTACATGACCAATGATCCAGTGCTCACAAAAGTCGCCCAAAACCATTATTGGCTATCGGTGTCAGATGCAGATCTAATTCTGTTTTATAAGGGTGTCGCAGCTGCAAAAAAAATGAATGTTTCTATAGAGGAACCTCAGGTCTCACCTTTGGGCATTCAGGGAGCTAAAGCAGATGAATTGGCAGTAAAGGTTTGGGGCGAGCAAGTTTTAGATATCAAGTTTTTCAGATACAAGCGTGTAGATGTTTTTGGCAAGCCTATGATTCTTGCGAGATCAGGTTTTTCTTCGCAGGGCGGTTATGAACTTTATTTTGAAGGGACATCAGGAGCAGAGGAAATTTGGGAAAAGCTTATGAATGCCGGCAAGGATATGGATATTAAAGCTGGATGCCCAACACAATTCGACCGTATCGAGTCCGGCCTCTTGGCTTACCGGATTGATATCACCTCCGACATGACACCATTTGAGGCGGGGCTGGGACGTTGGTGCCAAATGGAAAAAGATTTTGGTTGTTTAGCTTGGAGCTCTCTGAGGGAAAAATGTAACCCAAGTCGCCAAATACGGCCTATAGAAATACTAGGTGACCCGCTACCCAGAATGCAGGGGCCTTGGACTTTGAGGAATTGTAAAGGCATTAATGTGGGCAGGATTTCATCAAGCTGCAGAGCGTTGGGATACAACTGTAATGCTGGAATTGGTCTGGTTGATTCTGACCATTGGAACCCCGGCACCGGCCTCACTGTGGAGACTCAAAACGGATCTCGTCAAGCTATCGTCAAATCAAAATTTTGGGCTCGAAAATAGCAAAATATATTCAGTTATTTGATCATCCCAAATTATGAAAACCTGTGAACTAGCGCCACGATTAAGCAAATTAACGAATGGGAAAAGCAAATGGATGTTAATAAAGAGTTCCGATTTGTGACGATAAACAAAAATGACAGAGCCGTTCATGTCAAATATTCCTCTCAAGGAAAACTGACCTTATTTTCGAAGAGTTTGATGGAGGAATTGACCGAAGTAGCCGAGGCCATATCAAAACTGCCCAACGTGAATGTCGTAGTTCTAAGCACCGACGGACCGTTTTGCTCAGGAGCTGACTTAAATGACAAGGAAGGGCTTTTCAATTCCAAGGAAAGCTTCTCGGAAAGGCGCCAAACTTTGAGGGTTGGTCCAGACATGTGCAAAGCTTGGCAAAATATTGAAGCTTTTACAATTGCGGCAATTGAAGGACATTGCATTGGCGGTGGCGCTGCATTAATCGCCGCGTTGGACTATCGCATTCTTAGTAAGAATGCCTACATCAGGCTGCCCGAAATAGGCTTAGGAATGAATATGAGCTGGCACACTTTGCCTCGTCTTGTCGCGCAGATTGGCCCTTCACTAACCAAGAAATACGCTATTTTGTGTGAAAAGATATCTGCGGGTGAGGCTTTAAGAGTGGGGCTTGTCGAGGAGTGTGTAGAGGCTGGGCATTCAATAAAACGAGCGCAGGCTTTGGCAAACCAAGTGGAAAGCATGCCTACCCATTCGATTAGAATGACGAAGGCTAGTGTAAACGCGGCCGCTTTTAACCTCGTGGACGCCATTGGTCATGCAGATTTGGACCAGTATTTGTTAACTGAATCTACGGATGAATTTAAAAAGGCGATGAAGGTTTTTAAAGGTTGAAAAAAACATGGCATTTGTGCAAGTGACCCTCATTAAATTTAAAAAGGATACTGATCAATCCAGCATCGTTTCACTGGAGGAAGGATTAAAATCTATTTCCAACATAGTGCCGGGTATAACAAAGTTTGAATTTGGTCCTGATTTAAAAATTGAGAAGGACTCAATGGATTTTGCCCTCATTATTACTTTTGAGAGCCAAGACGCTTGGACAGATTATCGTGCACATCCTAAACACGTAGAGTTTGCGAGTAGCGCAATGAAAGTCATTGATAGGGTTGAGCGAGTTCAGTTTAACACCTAATTAGCCCCAAAATCGAAAAGTCGTGGTTAGGGACTAAAAAACTTAAGGACTAACTCCACCCACCCACCAAGTCCCAAGGCCCAAGGCGCAAGCACCGTCACCCAATAACCCCGCCCCCTCTGATCGAAAGACCACCTGGGCCAGCAACAGCATCAGTAACCCCGGCGCTTGATCCGGGGCTGCTGGAGCGTGGTGCTCAGACTATGGCCCTCGAACCCCGGTCCTTGGTTCAGGCAAGGTTGCAGGTAAGGTTTTGATAGTTGACCATATGTAGAGAAATGATAAGCTATTGATATAGCTGGATTCAGTCACTGGATGGCGCCACGGGTAGGCATCGAACCTTCCTCTCGGGTGCGCCATTTACCAAGTTTCAAGGTCCGTGGACCGTGGTTCAAGTGACTGTTTCCAAACGATTAACGTTCTGGAATAGGAGCAGAGCATGTTGGAAACGCATACTGGTGGTTGCTTCTGTGGTGCAGTTCGTTACTCAACCAAAGGGCAGCCCGCCCGCTCTGCCGTCTGTCACTGTAGATATTGCCAGCTGAGAACAGGGACAGCTTTTGGTATCTCTGTCTACTTCAGTGAAGACCAAGTGACATTTAACGATGGTGCCTGTGACACATTTTCCTACGAGACCGAAGGTGGAAACACCGCGACCCTATCTAGATGTAAAAACTGTGGCACAACAGTTTCGTGGCGCATCTCTATAGAAGCACTTAGTGATCTTGTTGGTATAG
>CAJWEI010000098.1 GCA_913031285.1 uncultured Alphaproteobacteria bacterium
TGATCGCGCTCTTGTTTGTGCTTTTGGGCCTCTTCTGAAAGCTTCTCAGAGTATTTGTTGCTCTGATGGAGAGCATCCTTATGACTCTCTGCTTCCTGTTTATGCGATTCTGCCTCCCTCTTGAGCTCTTCTTCGATTGCTCTCTCGTGCGCGTCGTACTCGGCTTTTTTCCTTCGCTCTCGCTCGCGGCGCATGCGCTCTCCAGGCATGGCGTTTTTCCCCAGGGCGGCGCGCATTTCCTTGGCCCTGACTGAGTCTCCATCGACGTGCTCAACTTCGTCAAATGGGTGATCCGAGTCCTCATCCGAGCCAAAATGGTGCGAAGGGTTTCGTGGAGCGGCGGGAAGGTTGGAGAACACGTCGTCGTTCACATTCTCTAAACCCTCCATGGCAAATGCCCCGAAGCCCCCGGGGGTGTCGCCAGCAGGGCCGTTGCCCGCAGACCTCGGTTTTTGTGTATCGCGCATATTTGCCGAGGCCGCAGACGAAGATTCTGCCGAAGACATGTCACTCGTCGTTTTCGCCTTTGGATCGGAACTTGAGTTAGACCTAGAGCCTTGCTTGGAACGGCTGCCGCGACCTTTGGAGGAGGAAGACCTACTGTCGCGACTGCTGCCTGCGGCACCATTCCTACCCTGGCGGCTGCCGCTACGACGGCCACCTTGTCGGCTGTTGATACGGCGGGTGCCGTTCGCCGCCTTCGTACGCTTGTAGCGCCTCTTCACCCAGCGGATAAAGCTGATCTTTTAGAGCGCATGCCAGCGCGGACAGCAACGTCACTTGTGCGGTTTCTTGGCGATCATCTTGATGCTGAAACGCTGACTTATCTTGATGAAAACACCCGTGAAGCCATTGTCGAAGTATTGGGCGCAAAAGCTTTGGCGCGCCAGCTACATGATCTGTCAACTGATGATGCCATTGATATTATTGAGGAGCTTGAAGAAGATGCGCTTGCCGATGTGTTGGCGGCGCTTTCGGCTGAAGATCGAGCTCTTGTCGAAGAAGGCCTGTCCTTCCCTGAAGATTCGGCGGGTCGTCTTATGCAGCGTGAAATTGTCACGGTGCCGTCTTTCTGGACGGTTGGCCAGACAATTGACTATCTTCGGGGAGGCAAATCGCCGACCGATGATTTTTATCTGATCTTTGTTGTCGATCCGGCGCGCAAGCTGCTTGGCGAGGTGCCGCTTAATAAACTTTTGTGCGCGCAGCGGCCACGCCGTATTTCCGAAATAATGGAACCTGATTTTCGCTCGATTCCCGTTGATATGGATCAAGAAGAAGTGGCGGTTCTGTTTAGGCGCTATGGCATGGTCAGTGCTGGTGTTGTTGATCTTGGCGATCGGCTTGTTGGCATGATCACCATTGATGATGTGATTGATGTTATTGATGAAGAGGCCGAAGAAGATCTGATGGCACTTGCCGGTGTTGGCGAGGCCAGTTTACGATCCAGTATTCGCGAGACATTGCAAGGGCGGACCACCTGGCTTTTGATTAATTTGCTAACCGCAATTTTGGCGTCGGTTGTTATCGGGGTGTTTGATGCAACCATCGAACAATTGGTTGCCGTGGCGGTGCTGATGCCGATTGTTGCGTCAATGGGCGGCAATGCTGGAACTCAAACAGTGACCGTTGCGGTGCGGGCGATTGCCTTGCGCCAATTAGATGCGGTCTCGACGCGTAATTTTGTTATTCGCGAAGGCTTGGTGGCATTGCTGAATGGACTGCTTTTTGCGGTTTTAGCGGCTGCTGTGTCTTTTGTGTGGTTTGGTGATCCGGAAATTGCCACGGTGATGGCGGTTGCCATGTTTGCGAATTTGTTGATTGCTGGTCTTAGCGGAACCTTGGTTCCGATCGGGCTGCTTCGCGCTGGGGTCGATCCGGCGGTGGCATCAAGCGTTTTTGTGACAACGATAACGGATGTTGTTGGTTTTTTTGTATTCCTTGGGCTTGCCGCGCTTTATTTGATGTAGGCGGTGTCAAAAGACCAAGGTGATCATTACGGTTTGTGTCGTAAAAGGCAAACCATACAGATATGGCGCGGGTTGAATTTGGTGTTTCCATGACAGTTCATTTAAAAAAACTATCAGTTGGCTCGCAATCGCTTGATAATCTTCGCGATTGGCAGGCGCTTCGTCTGGCGCAAGGCGGCAGATTGGTTCACCTCACGCGCAATCGACCGCGCCGCGCCAAAGAACTGCTCGATGGGGGATCAATCTATTGGATCATCAAGGGGGCTGTCACCGCGCGTCAGGCCATTATTGACCTAGCCGAGGCGCAACGCGCTGATGGAACACCGGCCTGCGGCATTGTGCTGTCACCTGAAATCATTCAAGTTGCCCCAATCAAAATGCGTATTTTTCAGGGTTGGCGTTATTTTGAAGCCAAAGATGTGCCGGCTGATATTGGCGCTGATGGCGCCGGTGATATGCCTGCCGAACTGGCCGCCGAATTGCGCGATCTTGGTGTTCTCTAAAACTCAATTCTTGCTAGCTTTATTTTCTGCCATTGCTCCTTTTTGCCATGTGGTTTGGGTGAATTTCCGTCCATCATGGTTGGTTACGGCGATCATGCTCTTGCGCTTGTAAGCTTTTGGACTTTCTCACACTTCTGGACTTTCTCACACTTCTGGACTTTCTCACACTTCTGGACTGTTTTACGCTCCAGGGGGGCTTGCGTTCCGGCGGCTATTGTGAGCGGCGCCATGCCCATGGTGCGGTAAAAGCACCCGCCCACATGCCCAATTTGGCGGTTTTGGCACTGTCTTCATCGGCGTTATAGATGGATGAATATTGCCGATAAGCCAATGCCAGCCCAGCGCGAACAAGCGCCGCCCCAAGATCAGTTTTTCCATCAAAACACTGCATCACAAGCCGGCGATAGCGATCAACATCAATCAAATCACATTGCAAATAAGGTGCGTTTGCCACTAATGTCTCAAGCGTTTTTTGCGCTGCCATGCCGCAGGCCCATTCAGCCCCATTGGCGTCGGTGCACTGCTGGTTCTTTTCAGGCGCATCAATACCAAAAAGTCGGATCCGTAACCCACCGCTCCTAAGCGAGTCACCATCACTAATATGAGTAATGCTCACTTTTCCCGAAATGGAAAAACGTTCTGTTAAAAACTGATTTTGCGCAATTGCATCGTTCGTAAAGATGAAGCTCAACGCAATAGTGATTAGATAAATAATTTGATAAAAAACCATTAACGTTTTTAAAATTGGGAACCTCAATATCACCTAAGTTCTGAGCAAAAAACGAATTTCTGTTCGGGAATAGAGCTTAATAGTTTATCTTAAGGTCATTGTTAATAAAATAAATCCTAAAAGGTAATTGGGAAGAGTATGATGTTTATCAAGATACGATATGTTGATGGTTGCCAGTGCTGGAGCAAAAGATGAAGTTTACGATTCATGGTGTTAGAGGCTCAGTTCCAACACCAGGAGTTGAGTATGCAAAGTATGGTGGAAATACCAGCTGTTTTGAAATTGAAACCTGTGAGAGCCAAATATTTTGTGATGCTGGGACTGGTTTTCGATCAGCAAAACTTTTACGCGAAGAAAAGAACGTGTGTGTATTTTTTACCCACTTTCACCATGATCACATACAGGGGTTGCCTTTCAATAATGATTTGTTTCCTGAGGGAACCAAAATTTGTATTTCCAGTGCTTTGTATGATAAACAAACAACTAGAGCGGTTCTAAAACAATATTTCTCTGCCTGTTTCTTCCCGGTAAATATTTTTGAAAATTTGAATCACTTGTCAGTCCAAAGTTTTGATGACGCAAAAGACGCTTTGAAACGGGACATTGATATCAGTTTCATTAATTTGGAACACCCTGGAGGTGCAGTTGGATATTCGTTCGTTAAAGAAAGTAAAAAAGTAGTAATATTACTTGATAATGAATTCCAGGAGCCGCAGCTCGATGGATTGTCAGAATTTTGTAAGGATGCAGATATACTGATCTGGGATGGAATGTTCACAAAAGAAGAATTATTAGGTAAAAGAGGTTGGGGGCATTCCTCTATAGAACAAGCAGAAGAATTCACTAAGCTCTGTGACGTCAAAAAAACTGTGATTTGCCATCATGCCCCATATCGCTCTGACACAGATATTGATGAATTGAAGGCAAGAATATCATCAGGCCGAATTAGCTTTGGTTGCGAAAAAATGTCATTTGACATTTAAATTTTTATACAAATGTAAAAGCGTGGACTTGCAGATGTTATTTGTATTTGTCTTTAACCTTTGTGATTTCCAAAAATACAGCATTGGTGATTTGATCTGCAACGGTGTCGCTTACTAGTGCTATTTGGCTCATTGGTCCGCCGGTATTACCGGACCATAGAGTTTTTCCTCCGGGCGCCTTTAAAACGATGTCAACCTCAAAATTTGATCCACTTGGGGTAACAGTGCCAATTAGCTGGTAATCGTCCTCACTCGGATTTTGTTGAATAAGTGCGTCAATCCAATCTTTTTGATCTAAATATTTATGAAGATCATTTGTTACATTGGTTGCAAATAGAGAGACTGTCTCATCGTTCCCAGCGAATGGTTTGATTGCAATTGCGGGACCATCAGTGGTTCTATCCATGCCTTTGGAGCCAACGTTTAGCCGACCTGTGCTCCAGACCTCTACCGGAGTAGCAATATTTTTAAGTGTTTGTTTTCCACAGTTGTTGAAAACTTTGGCTTGGTTTTGATCAAGGCATAAATAAGCAGAAGTTGAAATTGCAACATCTCCTTGCTCAGCGATTGATTCTAGCCTGGCGGCAATGTTAACTGTATCACCATAAACATCTGGTGGTGGACCTTCTTCGTGCTCTACATCTCCGAGGTGGATGCCTACTCTTAAAGCAAGTTGACCTTGTCGTTTCGAAATCTCTTGCCACTCCAACGCGCAGTTTACAGCATTTGAAGCACTATTAAATTCAATTAACCAGCCATCTCCCAATGACTTAATCATGTTACCGCTGTGTTTTTCCAAAGTTGGACGAATGACTTCTCTAGCAAACGTGCGAAGCTTTTCTAGTGTCCCTGGCTCGTCCTGGGCCATCATTTTAGAGTAGCCAACCACGTCAGCCAAAAAAATTACCCCTAAACTTCTCATTATCTCTCTCCTGGTTGGTCAGCCGCTGATTTATAAAATTTTCTGATGCTTTTGCCTTATTTAATAGTAATTTTTAAAATTATTTGTAAGTCTATATCTAAGCCTAACTTCAAAGGTATTTCCATGGAATTTTACAAAGATGTACACGCATTGCTCTTTTTACCTTTAAAAACCACCAAAACTGTTGTTTTTACGCAGTCTAACTGCGGATACACGAGTTTGTAAAAATTTGATGTCTTTATTTATAGTGTAAAAAAGTTGTATGTCACCAGTGGTTTAATAAACTAAGGCTTATTGAGTCTAATCGATAGAGTGGCTAGACAAAGAGTGAAACCTGATAAAGAAAATCAAAGTCAACCAGAAGTCAAAGATTTGAGGGCAACAATAGTTGTGCTCAGGGAACAGCTAGAAATTCTTTCTTTTGAGAAAGATAAAGCCGTGCAAAAGTCGGCTATGCAATCTAATGACGAAAAAAATCAATTAAAACAATCTGTAAGCACTCTTCGAAACGAATTAGAAAATCTTCAATTTGATAAGGATGCAGCGGTGCAACGTGCAGTTCAGAGCTCTTCTGATGAAATTCAGCAATTAAAAAATACTGCTTCGAGTCTTCGCAGCGAGTTGGAGAGTTTAAGATTTGATAAAGATGCAGCGGTACAACGTGCAGTTCAGGGTTCTTCTGATGAAATTCAGCAATTGAAAAATACTGCTTCGAGTCTTCGTAGCGAGCTAGAGAGTTTAAGATTTGATAAAGACGCGGCGGTGCAACGTGCAGTTCAGAGCTCATTTGATGAAATCCAGCAGCTAAAAAATACCGTGTCAAGTTTGCGGTCTAAGGTTGAAAGATTGTAAATAGACCGCAGTAAAAAGAACGAGCTTAAATAATCTGATATTAGTCAAATCATACAAATTTGCAGTGCAGTAATTTAATGAAATGGTAAATTTTGAGATGAAAAATACTATTAACGCGATGAGTTTACAGGATTTAAGAGGAAAGCTCGAAAAGCTGGAAAAGAAATCCCGACGCACTGAATTGCTACTAACGATTAATCGAAAGATTGCGGGTCTAACGGACCTGACCGAAGTTTTGTTTAAGATAATTGATGAGCTTGTTTTTGAGCTTAATGCTGAAAGGGGTAGCCTTTTTCTAAATGACCCGTTGACGGGTGAGTTGTACTCACGCATTGCCCAAGGAGAGCTCGCCAGAGAGATACGTTTCCTAAACACATCTGGTATCGCTGGTTCGATTTACCATTCTGGAGCTAGTGAAATTATTCATGATGTGACAAATGACGAACGATTCAACAAATCAATAGATGAACGAACAGGTTTTAAAACCAGAAATATTATTTGCATACCAATTCAAACAGCCCAAGATGATGTTATTGGGGTTGTTCAAGTTCTGAATAAGAAAAAAGGTAGGTTTACTAAAAGTGACCTTGAAATGGCCGAGGCAATTACGGGGCAAGCTGCTGCAACGTTGCAAAATGCTCAAGGGCTCGAACAGCAATCATTGTCACGAGAAAAAGAGAAGCTTTTTATTGAATTGGTCTCTGATGTAACTGCTGAGATTGAATTAGGGTCTTTACTTCAGCGCGTGATGACTGAGGCGACAAAAATGTTGAACGCCGATAGGGCTACTCTTTTTTTACATGATCAGAAAACTAATGAGTTATTTTCTCGGGTGGCAATGGGTGACAACGTTGGTGAGATCCGTTTGCCAGATAACGTTGGGATAGCTGGCTCAGTTTTTCAATCTCGAGAGACCATTAATATACCCCACGCTTACGCTGATCTTCGGTTCAACCCAGCATTTGATAAAAAAACAGGTTATTTCACTCGATCTATTCTCTGTGTCCCCATAATGAATAAAGATGGTATTTGTATTGGATGCACTCAGGTTCTTAACAAAAGTGGAGGTGGCTTTACTGACGAAGATGAGTCACGTTTGAAAGCGTTTACCCAGCAAGTGGCAATCGCACTTGAAAATGCTCAACTGTTCGAAGAAGTGGCAAAGGAAAGAACCTACAGCGACAGTATGCTTGCTAGCATGTCAAATGCAGTGGTTACGATTAATGAGGACGGAAAAATAGCGACCTGTAATAAAGCGGGTTTGAAAATTTTTAGAGTTAGCGCCTCAGAGATAGTTGGCAAAACTGTTGAAGATTTTTTTTCAGGTAGTCGGTTGTGGATGCTAGAGAAATTTAATCAATGTAATGAGTTAAAAGAAAATATTGATTTGATGGATGTTACATTCGAAGTTGGAACCGAAGAAGGTGGTAATATTGACATTGTTTCTTCGAACGTGAGCTTCCTGCCATTAGAAAACAATGATCCGGAGGGGAGAACAGACCAAAAATCGCAACATTTAGGTACACTTGTTGTGATTGAAGATATCTCGGATGAAAAGAGAATGAAGTCAACAATGTCAAGATATATTGATCCTGGGATTGCTGATCAGTTGATGGCTGATGGGACAGACATCATGGGTGGGCAAGAAACCCTTGCTACAGTGCTTTTTTCTGATGTGCGAAGTTTTACCACTATAACTGAGACTTTAGGTGCCCAAGGAACTGTTACTCTGCTAAATGAATATTTTGATATTATGGTTGAGGCAATTAGTGAACAAGGGGGGATGGTTGATAAATTTATTGGCGACGCAATAATGGCTGGTTTTGGAATTCCATTGGCTCATGATGATGATGAGGATCGGGGTGTGCGCGCGGGAATAAATATGATTAAGCGCTTATGGGAGTGGAATAGCCTACGTGAAAGTGATGGGAAGCCCCCAGTGGAAATGGGCCTTGGTTTGAATACTGACAAAGTAGTGTCTGGAAATATTGGTTCTAGCAAGCGGATGGATTACACCATGATAGGTGATGGCGTCAATTTAGCGGCTAGGCTTGAGAGCGCTTGTAAGTCCTATTCTGCGCGAATTTTGATTAGCGATTTTACTTATCAAAGGCTCAAAGGAACATACCAAATAAGGTACATAGATGACGTGATAGTAAAGGGTAAAACAACACCGGTTGGTGTGCGTGAGGTGCTTGATTATCACACGTCAGAGACGTTTCCAAATCTCATGGATAATGTGAACCACTTTAATGAGGGTCGTTCATTGTTTAAAAGTGGTAATTGGAGCAAAGCCATCAAATCCTTTGATGAGTGTTTGAAGTGTAATCCAAATGATGGGTTGTCACAAACATACTTGGAAAGATGTGAAATTATGCGAGAAAAAAACCCAAAAGACTGGGATGGAATTTGGGTCATGACGTCAAAATAATTTTACAGGTAAATCTTTCGACTCAATTTGTTGATAACGAAAATAAAAGAAGTAATTGATTATCCTTGTTAATGCATGGTTATATACACTCCTATTTTTACCTCTTTACTGACCTGGGGATAAAGCTTGAGACAGATGCAATTTGGCGGTAGAGCGATCGCACTAACCTTTGCACTCGCGTTGGCCACTTGGTCTGGCTCAGCATCGAGCCTGTCGTTGGAAGAGGTGCTAGTCCAGACACTCAAAAATTCAAATAAAATTGCTTCGTCAAG
The DNA here is from genome assembly GCA_913031285.1 of uncultured Alphaproteobacteria bacterium. Lineage (GTDB taxonomy): Bacteria > Pseudomonadota > Alphaproteobacteria > Rhodobacterales > Rhodobacteraceae > LFER01. The sequence goes on from CAJWEI010000098.1 coordinate 8,664, forward strand.
GGATAGCTGGATTGCTGCAAGGGAGTCTATTTTTGCAAGCAATGCGACTAAGGAGTCTTCTTTAAAATATTCGGGAAGTGGGTCATTGAGCGAAACGGATAGCGGTAGCGGTTTTACTAGCTCCGACTCTTACTCAAACAAAATTACTTTTTCAAAAAATATTTTTGACGGTGGGCAGTCTCGCGAGAGCCTTAAGTTAGCGGAAATCCAACTAGAGAGCGCAGCTGCGAGCTATAGAAATACAGAACAAGGGGTGGTGCTTGAGGCAGTTCAATCATATTTAAACTTATCCAAATCTTATCAGGAAGTTGAACTACAGAACAATAATGTAGCCAGGCTTGGAAAACATGTTGCCGCCGCCAAGGTTAATCTCGCAGAAGGAATGGGAACGCCGACAAGCTTAGCTGAGGCTGAAGCCCGTTATGCAAGGGCCAAGGCAGATAGAGCTTTAATCGCCACTAGTTTGGAAAACGCAAAGGACCTGTTTTCTAAACTCACGCTCATGCCGGCGGATAATGATCTTGGAGAAGCCCAGCTTCCGGGGGTTGAAAAAACACTTCCTCAAAATCGACAAAGAGCGGAAGAGCTGGCTCTAAAAAACAGCCCTACTGTGATTATTGCTAAATTGACTGAGAGAGCTGCGGGTCAGGAATTACAGTTATCTCAGGCCAAACAAAATCCTACTCTAGGGCTCAGTCTTTCTGCTACTCAAAGTAACTCCTCAGATTCGGTTTCAGCATCGATTTTGATTTCTTCGCCCCTTTATCCGACGAATTCCACAGGATCCAGCGCGCGAAAAAAGGTCGCTTTGCACTCTAAGTCGATGAGAGATCTGAAAGAGGCGATAGATAACGCCAAGATCGAAGCAAGATCAGCATTCCGCGACTACGAAGGTGCAAGAGTCACACTTAATGCAGCGTTAGCTGAAGTCGAAGCTTCTCGTTTATTAGTAGATGGAGTGGCAAAGGAATTAAAATTTGGTCTGAAAACTACGTTGGATTTGTTAGATGCTGAAAGAGGCTTCAACGATGCTGAGCTTCGCCTTGTTCAAGCGAGGCATGATATCACTTTGAAAGAGTTTAAGTTGGTAGCAGCGACAGGCAGCTTGACAGCAGGCAAACTTGGTATCGGGCATGTGTTGGACAAACTGTCTGATAGTCCAAGGCCAGAAAACCCACTCAAAAAACCCTTTAATTTTTGGTAAGGTGCGCTGGCAGATCGTTCTTGTGAGCAGAGCTTGAGCCAAAAAACAGCACCAATCTCAAGGCTCTCTGAATGAGGTTTCCAGTGTTTTAATAACTGGGAACATCAAGAAGGTCATGACTGTACGCTTCCCAGACTTAATATTACCAGCAACACTCATGCTAGGCATTAGTT
>CAJWEI010000099.1 GCA_913031285.1 uncultured Alphaproteobacteria bacterium
CTCATCTTCAAGAACCATTTGGACGACACAATATGTTAAGAGTGCAGAAGATATGAGAAGCATAAGCGGTAATTTACGCAAATATCGCAAAAACAGTCTCAATAAGTCAGATATCTGAAGCTTAAGAGGGTTTTTCATTTTTGTTTTTAAAGTTTCTGACTGCTGCTGACGCCTGCTGTGGATTCTAAATATAGTTAGCATCATGAAGTATTAAGCTTTGTTATCCGTAAAATATTTCAATACCCGTTCTCGGCACTTTTTATCAAAATCACTGAAATAGTCAGAGCGTGCTCTAAAATGTGATAGGCTGTCATATAAGTTTCCGTTAAAAATATGATATAAAATTTCAGCTAAGGGCCATGTCGAAAGGAAATATTCTGTCATTTCTTCATCTGTCATTATGCCATTTACGATTATGCGATCATGTACCGTTACAGCCCTTTCATCCTCTTCTTCTGCGATCCTGCATAGTAAATTTTGGCAGTTAGAAGTTGCCTGTAATTTTATCGCTTTCACAGGTTTTGATTTGAATCCAATTCTGGCTATTTCCAGTTCGTGGAACTTTTGATTTAACCAGTCACGATCGTCATATTTAACAAATTTTGGGAAGGCTAATTGCATTCCGAACTCCAGTTCTATTAAATTATTTGGCAAATGTAGAAGTTCCTTTGGTGAGGCCCGAGGGAACCTCACCAAAGGAACTTAAGCAATTTAGATTTGGGGAGTACTTACCAAATTTACTCCGCTCTAAAGGTCTTGCCTGAACCTATAAAACTGAAAATACCTTAGTACTGTGCAATAGCTTTTAAGATATTATGCAAATTCAGACAAAAGATATGGAGATTTTGAGCAGATGTTATGAAGCCTGCGGATATTATACTCGAATTCATTTATATTTTCTGAGGGTTCTAAGTAAAGCTAAAAGCCTGGCACCAATTAAATTTACGTAATCATAGCTTTGCGATATGCTCTAGGCCTGTAGAGATGTCATTCTGTAATTCTTATAAATAGGCAGTATTAATTAGGTGTTAACTGAATTTTAATTGTAATAAACTTGACCGAAAAGTGAAATGAATTTCATAGAAAGCTGTAGAATGCAAAAGAGGAAAGTAGGTAAAACAAACCTTGAAATTGATGTTTTAGGATTGGGTGGCGCTCCACTTGGAGGAAATTTTGCTGAACTTGATTATGCTCAAGGAGCGGAAATCGTCACAGCGGCTCTTGATGCGGGTATGTCATATTTTGATACTGCCGCATGGTATGGATTTGGAAGATCAGAGCGCGTTATTGGTGATCAATTGAGGTCTAAGAACTATGTTCTATCAAGTAAAGTGGGGAGATTGCTAGAGCCAGGCCCAGTTGTTAAGCCAATGGATTACGGAATGGTTAATCCACTGCCTTTCCATCCTGTATATGATTATACCTATGACGGTATCTTGAGGGCATTCCAGGATAGCTTACAGCGACTAGGTTTAGATAGAATTGATATTCTATTAGCGCATGATATAGGAACCTTCACGCATGGTGACAACAACACCAGACATTTCAAAGACCTCTCTGATGGTGGGTATAGAGCTATGGCTGAATTACGCGCTGATGGCCGCGTTGCGGCAATCGGATTGGGCGTAAATGAAAACCAAGTCTGCTCAGACGCTTTAGAGATAGGTGATTGGGATGTTTTTCTGCTCGCTGGTCGCTACACACTTTTGGAACAAACAGCATTAGATTCACTTTTTCCTGCATGTAAGAAAGCGGGCACGACAATAATCTGTGGTGGACCTTTTAACTCGGGGATACTGGTAGGCCGTGAGACGTGGAATTATGACGCTGCGCCAAAGTTCATTATTGATAAAGCTAAAGCTCTGAATGCAGTTGCTAAAAAGTTTAATATACCGCTTCCAGCAGCGGCGCTTCAGTTTCCATTAGCTAACGAGATTGTCACTTCTGTTATTCCAGGGCCGCGTTCAAAGATAGAGCTTGAGGAAATCTTGACTTGGTCGGCTTTTAAGATACCTAGCGATTTTTGGTTGGAACTGAAGTCACAAGGTTTGCTTCATTACAGCGCTCCAATCGATACTGGGTACTAGCACGACGGTACGAAGCTATATTTTAGTTAAAATTGACAGGCAATATTAACTAGTAAGGCCTATCTATTTTGTAAAACATCAATAGTTCGCTTGTTTGGCTGCTCACTTTGCCAAAATGTCTTTTGATCACATACCGCTGTTTAAGCCGATTTAAATAATTCAGAAAAACCATGTCTCAGATTGATAATCTTAATAAACGAGAACTTAAAAATTTTATTTTTTCATGACGCTTGCTTATTTACGATGTAGACGCCTGTTGCAGATAGGATGAACCCAACTATTGCAAGCTTTGTAACTGCTTCGCCTAGAACAGCCCATGCTATAAACATAGCAAGGGGTGGGACAAGGTAGAACAGCGAGGAAATTTTAGTTGCGTCGCCTCGCTGCAGTAGCGCAATGTAGACTCCAACCGAGACAATTGAGTTGGCCAACACAAGGTATGCGATGGAAACTATCAATTCTGGTTGCCAGTCAATCACCATAGTCTCAGTCATAAATGCGATTGGCAAAAGGACAGAAAAACCAATTAAATACTGAACAAATCCACCTAGTATAGGATCAGTTTTTACTCCATGTAATTTCTCAAAAAGGGTTGCAATTGTGATTCCAGCCAAGGCGCTCACGGCAAGAAAAAATGCAGTCCATGGACTTGGGCCTAATGAATTGCCTGATATTGAAACAAGAACCACACCAAGTAGACCAACAACAAGGCCAACCCAAAGAAAGAAGGTACTGCCACGCCCAGACGAGCTTGGCATAAGCGCCGCAACAAGTATTGGTTGGATTGACATAATGACGGCAGCTGTCCCGGCATTCATCCCCATTTTGAACGCAAGATAGGTCAAACCAAAATAGACGCACTGAATTAGGAAACCAGTCGTAGCCATAATGGACCAATGTCGCTTATTCGTTGGCCAGCCGTTCGAGAACCACAAAACACATGGCATCAGTATAATTGCTGCAATCCCGTATCGGACCGCCAGCATGGTCATTGGTTCGATATGCATCAGTCCAAGTTTTGCAAATGTGTAGCCGCCAGACCAAAAGATCACGAATACAAAAGGCGCTGTCAGCCAGAAATACTTACTAGTCATTTTCTCCATTTCCGCGGTGGCTGTTATGACTAAATACGTGCTAAATCTTTAATGTTGGTAGCCATAAGAGTGACGACCTTTGGGTTGGTAGCTTTAAGTCAAGTAATATGTGTCTTCTTTTTCTTGATAGCAAACGTGGAATTTGGCGCTATTCTTGGCTTTAAAATCCCTCCAACCCCATATTTACGAAATCTTTGAGTTCAGTTTGCGTGATCGCTCGAGACTAGTGTTTAAGGCCTCTTGCCATTTTTGCAATGCGCCCGTTGTATCCAAAACCTCAAGGCCAGCTTCAGTAATGCCACCTTTTGTAAGTAAGTCGTCTAGTAGTTTTCTTGGCTGTTCAGAGCTGTTCTTGATCACGTTTGTTGCAGCTGATTCAATCATACGTGAAATCAAAATTCGAGAATATTCAGCGTTTAGCCCATTTGACTCTGCCCAGCTACTAGCTTCATCAATAAGAGCGTAGATATGGCCATAAAAGGCACCAAAGATACTAGCTATCTCAAATTTCTTCTCATCCTCAAGTGGGTGTGCAGAGCCAAGGCTATCAAATAATTCAAAAATGCGAGCATCAAGTGGGTGAAAAGCGGTTGGACCTTCTAGTAAACGCACTGCTGAAATAGGCATTGCTCGGAAGGCTTTTGCTGGCGTAACAGCTGCCTCAATCGTTGTGATATTTATTCCAGCTGCAATGGAAATAGCGCATTGATCTTTTCGCCAGGGTAAATCTTTAGCGGCTGTCGCAATATCTTTTGGCAATGTCGCCAAAATCATCAAATCACATTTTCTAACTACTTCTGAATTATCTCCAGCTACTATGCAGTTGAACTGCTTTGAAAGGGCGGTGGTTCTTTTTATATTGCGTGGAGATAAAACAATATTTGCTCCAACTTTGCTTAACCCTTCGACTAAGCATTGCCCAAGAAAGCCAACACCAATTATACCAACGGTGAAGTTGAGTTTTTCTTTTGGCATTTCTCTCTCGCGATCTTTGCTAAAGGAGCGTAGAAATCTTCCACATTTGGGCAAACTATTGCGCCTTTATCTGCCAATTCATTAGTTATATCAACTGGTAGGTCCGAATTGGAACTTGATGGCACTTGGTTAAGTTTACCCCCGATAAAGATGGGAACTTTACACTCTTTCTTGTCTAGTTCTTCGTTCAGTCTTTCTAAGAAATCTAATGCTATACCATTGTATGTACTTAAGAATATTGCATCCGTGTGTAGTGCATCTTCCGCAAGTTTTTTTGCATTGGTACTCACACCGCCATCGATGATCTCTAAACCAATTGAACCTAGAATTTCTTCTAACAAACGTTTTCCATACTCATGAATGTCGGTAGTCGCCGTCAAAATCTTCAAATTTGATGCAGAAAATGTTGTCAATTCCTCTAAGCTGACTTTTTCAGCAGCTTTCTTTGCCAGATCAGAGATTTCTTTAAGTACTGGAGAGGGTTCAATTGGTTTATGCCGGTTGGGCGCTTTCGTGTCGAGATCACCGGGCCCAAATTTCTGTTCTAATGTCTTTGCACCAATTCTTCTTAAACTCAACATAAGTTCCAAGGCGTCGGTAACATCAATACCAATATCAGATAGCCCTACCAAAACATCATTCTTAAAACGCTTGGCGCCTTCGATAAGACGATTAGATATATCATCAGCAGGCTGCGAATTGGTCATCGCACAATAATCTGTCGATTTCTCTATCAGTTTTCCACAAAAAATTTGTGCGTCAATTATTTCTTCCACTGTCGGTATCCTTTTTGCCTCTGTGATAGGAACTGGATTAATGGCATGACCACTTGGCTTAAACATTTGTGCTTGAATATCTACCTGCAAATAAGCGGCCAGAACTGCGTAGTTAGCAGCATCATTTTCTGAAAAGGCGGTTGTATTCCCATAGATCATGGTGCCTGGAGTGCTTGTGACGCTTTGCAGAGCTCTCTGGAATGCAAAGCGGCTCAATGACTGGGAGAAGGTGTGTCCATAGCAATGGCTGACGCTACCATCAAGCAATTCATCAACGATGTATTTCTCAAGCAAAACTGATCCTAGCGCTGATGCGAGGTCAGTGAAACGAGATGCGAACCCATCATCTATATTTGAGTGTATTAAAATTGGCACTTTTTGCGCCGCAGCCAGACTTATTGCAATAATACTAGATTCCGTAGTTTGAACATCATCTGTCCATCCTGGAAGTTCAAATGTGAAATATTGCCCGAGATTTCCAATTGACGTTGAACCTGCCTGAAGAGCGGCTTTTGTATTTTCGACTGCCGCAGGCATGCCGATTACAAAATCCCCAAAGTGAGGTGCAACTGGTGCTGAATTAGCTACTTTTATGAAATCTTCATCTGCGTCCAATATTAGGCCTGTTCCTTTTGGTTTGCCTTTACGAAATTCCTTTGGATATCCCATTGACCAATCAAGGCAGATACCAAATCTATCAACACGAAAACCAATTTTTTGTACTGCTTCAAAAATTGAAGTTGCGGCATTGCATGTTCTGTTCAGGCTGCGAAAGCCAATTTGAGCGTGTTGCATGATCTTCTTGTTGGCAGATTGGCGGTTTTTGTAATCCAACTCACATAATTCATTTTCCAACGTCAAAAATTCGGAGTGGCCAACAGAAATCGTTTCTGCAAGTTTTTGCCCAGTCTGTTTCAGTTCTTTTGTTCGCATAAATTCGTTCTCGGGTAAAACCAAAGATCTGCTGAGATTGTCCTGTTGCATGATCAGTTCATTCCGCTCTGAGCGCACTAAACGCTGTTATTCATAAAAAACTTGTAAATTTTTACCGTTCATTATTATTTTATTGACTACAACTGGTCGTAAAACAAGCGCTGTAGGGATTAAGGCATGTATCCAATTGTAAAAAAAGATATTGAAGTTAGCGAGGCACTTTTGTCCGACACGGAGTTGCAGGGATATAAAGAAAAAGGTTGGATTGTGCCAAAATGGGAATTCCCTACCGAACTGATTTCTCAAATGCGGGAAGAGTATAGAGCGTTACTTGAACGCAATAGTACCTTGTCATCGGATATAATAATGGCTCCACATCAAACCCGAGGTGGCTCGATGGGGGTAGTTGGCTCTGAGAAATGGTTGGAGTTTGCAACACACCCGGCTGTGCTGACAATAGCCCGACAGCTAATTGGTCCTGACATTATTCTTTGGGGGACTACGATATTTGGCAAGCCCCCCCATAATGGAAAGGAAACGCCTTGGCATCAGGATGGCGATTACTATCCAATTAAACCGTTAGAAGTTCTAACACTTTGGATCCCGCTGGATGATGTGACACTTCAAAATGGACCTATGAAATTCATACCTGGCTCGCACAGATCAAGAAAAATATTCAGTCATAGCTGGCAAGAAGGAAAAAATAAAACCATTAATATGGCTTGTGATAGTGAGCATTTCGATGCAGCAGGCTCAGAGCCACTTATTATTCGCGCTGGGCAAATGTCTTTTCATGACGTGTATATGATACATGGTTCACAAGCTAATCGAACAGATAAGCGGCGGGCTGCTTTTATAATTCGGTTGATGCCTGCTTCGAGTTTTTATGACCATAAATTAGGGTTGGAAATTGGTAAGAAACATCCACTGCAAGGCTATGGTGAACGACCACTATATTTAGTGAGTGGTACCGATAAAGCAGGCAATAATTTCGACATTGGTCATTTTAATTAAAGACCAATGTCGTACGACGCTATTTTATTTTTAGATGCTATCATGTATGGCTCAGCTTGGCGCGTGAATGAAGGGCAACGTCGCATTGCAGTGTATCGCTACGGTCCTAGTTGGAGATTTTTCACACATTCTTGACGACCTTACACTGAACGACTATGGCGCTTGAAGCCAGAACAACGCAGTATCGTTATGCCACGCTTAAATCCACTGGTCCAAAACTGACGTCTAGGCTTTTGCAAACTTGATAGATACAGCCAGGCAAAGATCTTTCAAACCTGGGGAACGGTTGAAACAATCGCTCTGTCAGTTTTGTAGAATTTCGGAGCATTGTGGCGGCTGATAGTCGTTGGATATAGCTCTTAGTGCAAGTTTGATCCTGAATTTATTTGCTCGATGATCATCCGTTACAGATGCTTTACAAGCCCAGTATAGCGCGCGGTTGTTGTTTTTTTGAAGGCCTTCTGCGCTGAAGTACATTTCAGCCAATATCAACTGTGCTTCTAGGTGAGATTTTTGAGCAAGAGGAACAATAATTTCTAGTGCCTCAGCATATCTTTGCTCTTTTCTAAGATCGTTTGCCATCAGAATAGATTTGTAATTACCTGCTGATAGAAGTGTTGGCGTAAGGACTAATAAGATTGTGTAAATAAAACGTCTCATATTTCAAAGCCCAAGATATTCAGCGCAACATGCATCGTCCTGACATGCACTTTGGCGTTCGCATAGCGTTCGATCAAACTCATTAAGCTGCGTGTCGACATAAACGCCAACCGCGCCCAAAATAATGATCAAAGCTGTGCAACATACTGCTAAATAGGCCGTCCAACGGACGACTTTCAAAAAAAGTCTCATGATAAACCTGCCTTACTGCTGCCCGATCTAACGCCGGGTGATGTAGTAGGATGACTCATGAATCGATTCGTTCAAAATGGAATCTTCTATGAAAAATTGTAGATTAACTTGAAAAGTTAAATTTAAATTTTTACTTCATATAAATATAAAACCAATTGCTCAAGGCGCGAAATGAAACCCAAATTAAATGTCCTTCTTACTATTCTGGTGGCTTGCATAGCCTGTCCCGCATTTAGTGCATGCAGTTCAGCACCACCCTATTGGACGGAAGAGACTGGCCTAAAGATTGCTGAATTTGGCGATTGGGCGGTAGCATCTATTGTGGAGCAAAATCAGTGTTGGCTTTTTTCGAGTCCAATAGAAAGCATTATAGATACCAATAATGCTCCAGAAGAATTTTGTCGTGGAACTTCGCGATTGGTTATCAACTTTTCCCCTGGAAGCAATATTTATGGTGAATTTTCATATGATAGTGGCTACTATTTTGATGCATCAAAAGAGGTCTATTTAGAAACAAGCAGCCTATCTATGGAGTTGCCAACTAGAGAAGGTGGGATTGCTTGGGCTTCAAGCAAAAAAGATGATCATGCATTAATTTCTGAATTTGAATTGAATGAATATGTTATGGTTCATGGAACGGCATCTAATTCTATCACGATTGATGATGTGTTTTCTCTTTCTGGCTTTTCGGATGCTCTTAATAGAGCAAAAGTGGAATGCGGACTTGTTGATCTGGTGTCATAAAAACTTGAAATGTCGAGCGGTTTTTAAAGAGTAATAGTGAAATTACACCCACCGGTTTCCCTATCTGTAACTTGAATAGTTCCGCCGTGTGCTTCGACTATTTGTTTGCAGATATAAAGTCCAAGTCCGGAACTATTTTCGACTTCAGAATTACCACGCCGTGAGGTGAAAAAGCGATCAAAAATGACGTCCTTAAGCTCGTCGCGTACGCCCGTTCCGCTGTCTTCTACTGAAATGATAATTCCTTTGCGCCACTTTTTGGTTGCTGAAATATGCACTGTACCGACTGGCCCAGCAAAAGAAATGGCATTTTCAATGAGGTTAACGACCACTTGGCCTACACGATCTGGCAACCCGACAACCATCAAACGCCTTGGCACTTGATAAGTTATTTTAAGCTGCGAGTAGTCGTTGGCATCTTTGTAATGATTTCCAATCTCGCTGATGAGTTCTGATAGATCAAAGCGTTCGCGTTTCTTCGTAACAAGATCATGATCAACAATTGCAGATTCAGAAATCTCACTGACCAGTTTATTCATACGGACCGCTTGTTGTTTAATCTTTCCGACTGTTTGTGTGTTTTGGCCGGGAAGGCCATCTTCGTAATTTTCGGTATATGCGATTATAGACGCAATTGGATTTTTAAGTTCATGAGAAACGTCTGCTGCAAATTGTTCCTTTTCTCGGAATAGATCGGAGACTTGGTTGGTTAGTTTGACAAGGTTCTGATGCAGGCTTCCAATCTCGTCTTTTCTTTTACTGAGGCTCGTAATGCTGAAGTTTTCAAGCTGAACTGCGATATCGTCAGGCGTGAGCTTTTGGTTCAGTTTTCGAGAAAGTTTTCTAAGAGGCAAGGCTATAGATATCGCCAATATAATTCCAAAAATAATTGTTAAAATGCTCATGCCGCTTAGAAGACTAAGGCGCAAACTGTTTCGGCTGACATATGCGTCTTTGATATAATAAGTATCCCATGCCTCAACGAGACCAACGGTTTCGGTTCCTAACCTAATTGGATTTAGCACTCTGATCGCATAGGCCCCAACTTCGCTGTCTAGTACTTCTTTTTGAAGGTTGAACCTGGCGCGCTGCGTTACGATCGGCTCGGTCAGAATACGATTATCAATCATCGGCTTGTAGAATTGAAAGAGGCGTGACATCAGCTGTAAGCCGTCATCTTTACGTGGCATCTCTGCATCTGAGGAGGTCAAAGGCTCTACTTTGACAGGAGCGTATTTTAGTGGTGCTGTCCCGTCATAAAAAAGGAAATAATCTTTGAGATGCTCTTTATTGTCGTAGCGATATATACGAAGGCGCTCATTTCCTAGAAGGCGTTTATCGGTTAATAATTCTTGTATCTCAACCGACCGCTCAAATGATCCTAATGTTTTATTTTCAAATGTAGGCTTGGCTATTTTTGCATAAAGAAGAGAATTAACAATAAGCCGGCCAGTGCGGTTTTTGACTTCGCGTTCAACATAGTCATCGGAGACGATATAAAAGATCCACAGTGCAACATTGAACACAA
>CAJWEI010000100.1 GCA_913031285.1 uncultured Alphaproteobacteria bacterium
AAAACCACTACAAAGAGAAATCCAGTAAACATGGTTAAGTTGACAGATTTACATGGTTTAATTGCTGGCTAATGGCGGCAGCCCCCGTAAGGTGTGTAGGTATAATTATCAAAAAAGTTGTAATTATAGTATACATCAGTTTTGGCCTTCAATTTCATTAGCTGGGTGATTTTGTAAAATTGTGGAAGCAAAAGAATTCTTATCGCCAAAACGCTTAGAATGCTCATATCGCAACTACTCACAATTTTCGAATGGCACAACTATTCTCTAAAGGTGCCTGCGTTTAATACAATGCCCTAAATTCAGGCAGTTGGGAGAGTAGTAATCGATCTCGATCTGATAGCATACGTGCAGAAATATTAGTGGATTGATGGTTATTTTCCAAGTGTTTCTTTTAAGGATTTAAACATGTCTTGCACACTTCCTACCGAATTACAGTCAAGGGTCATTGTCATGGTTTCCTGAGCCGGCTCTGGAAGTTCATTAATATGAACCGCACTGAATTTTTGGCTAACTTGAAGCTTAAGCGGATTATCCACAAAGGTCTGGATGCGGGCTCTCCCACCGGCGGTAAACGGGACTTTGAGACCGGTATCTGCGTCCAAAACCTCAAAGGAATTATGCGCCACACCGCAGTTGTTTTCTAGTTTGATGAAGGCCACAATTTTTATCTTTTCAGGATCGATAATCGCTTTGATTTTTGAGTGGTTTTCATAAGTAAGTTTTGCTGTTAGGGGAACGGCCATAATAAGTGTCAAAATAATTGTAGTTATTCTCATAGTAAAAAACGTACGAAAATTGAACGCCTTTGGAAAGCCGTAATTAGCGGGTAATTCTAAAACTTTGCGATGATCAACTTTACATTGAGGGCTGCCTGGCCAATTTACAGTTCCGCCAAAGTCTTCTAGATTTGGTTGTACTCATGTTGTTTCCCTTGTTTTATATTTTGGTGAATAGAAAGTATTTCTTGATGCAAGATTTAGAATGCAGGAGCTATATACTGTCCTTTGGGTGAGAATTGCTTAAAAGAATATCAATGCTCACATTTTCTCAGCTATGACGACTAAAGCTTTGGAGTTTTTGATATTTTGGTATAGAAGCATCAAATGCTGAGACAGTCAAATATACTAGGCCATATTTTGTAACATTATTATATAGGCGAAATCTGCTGCGCCCATAATTAAGTATTATTGGATCTGTTCTTATTTACGTATTCTGAACTTGTTCTCCCTCCATTTCTTTAAAATTTGACGGATGTAAATCGTACTTGACGATTACTTTTATTGCCGCTCAGGTACGGGATGAAGCTCTCAAACAAATTGCTTATATGACGTCTGAAATACATTGAATGACTTTGGCTTTCGCGGAATTTAGTTCTTGCCTTTTTCATTTTAGTGCTGGATGGACAAATCTGACAAATCAATATAAGAAAAGACAGCTTCTGCAACGCAGAAAGATTGTTTATTTGTCGCTGGTAGTTATCAATGTAGAAATTCTTGTATGGAAATGATATGAATAAATTTTCCCAAAAGATATGTGTTGCATGTCAACCCAATGCTGAGCCTGCCTCACAAGGCGAGATTGACACTTTCTTGGCAGATAACCCTAATTGGTCTTTAATTGCCAAAGAAGATATTAAATGCATCGAGAGAATATATACGTTTGACAACTTTCAAGAGGCACTTCGCTTTACAAATCTTGTTGGGGAAGTTGCAGAGCAAGAAGGACATCACCCTGCAATTACTGTGGAATGGGGAAGGGTGCGCGTGCAGTGGTGGAGCCATAAGATAGCAAATTTGCACCTAAACGATCTGATATTGGCGGAGCGGTGTGACCAAAGATACGCTAGGATGTAAAAATTTAAGCTGGCTGATGTTTTGAGTTTCATTTAGCCATCGTAGTAGCACCCAGCCTTTGTTCGATTATTTTTGACTTCGGGATCATATTTAAGGTTCAAGCGCTATCGAACGATTTGGTGTTGCGTGAACGTATCTTTCAAAGACCTTGTACACTCTATTTGGCCATGCGCGATGCTCTTTAAAATTCTCCCGCTCTGACTTCATGGGCCATATGGTCTAGAACAGCATTAACAAATTTTGGTTCTTTGCTATCAGGGAAAAAAGCGCCTGCGACATCGACATACTCTACTATAATTACTTTTGGCGGTGTAGTAGTTTTAATCATTTCGGCCCCAGCTGCGCGAAATAAGGCACGAAGTGTTGGGTCAATACGGGCCAAAGGCCATTTTGCGATCAATGCTCTGTCTGTAAGCTGGTCAACTTGTGCCTGGTGGTTGACGGCTTCATTCACTATTCTTTCGAAGAGCTCTGCGTCGCCCTCTTGATATTGAGTACCATCGTAATCGGCGCCAAAGCGATGGTCCAGGAACTCGATACGCACAGATTCAGTTGTTTGTCCGGAATGCTCCATTTGAAACAATGCCTGCACAGCGTAAAGACGGCTGGCAGATCGCATTTTTCGTTTTTGATTGCCCGAAAGGGCTCTGTCATCGACCATTAAACGCTCGCACCAGAGGTCTCATTTTCATGTATCGGAAGGCTTAAATCCCACACCTTTACGCTCTGATCCCCACTTACGGGCCAGTGCAATAAGATGCAAGGCCGCTGCAGCCGCGGCACCGCCTTTATTCTGCATGACTGGATCTGCACGGACTTTGGCCTGATGTTTATTTTCGACAGTTAATATTGCATTGCCAATACAAAGCCCCTGTAGCCCAAGAAAGGTGATCGCGCGCGAACTATCATTACAGACTGTTTCATAATGTGTCGTTTCACCGCGAATAACACAGCCCAAAGCCACATATCCATGGTAATCTTTCATCCGCTCAGCAATACCTATCGCAGAAGGTATTTCCAAAGCACCTGGAACTTCGACAACATCCCAAGTGCCGCCAACTCCCTCCACTTCAGCGCTGGCACCCTTCAGCAAATCATCGCTGATATCCTTATAATAGGGTGATCGAACAATCAGAATTTTGACAGGTTCGTCAAATATAGGCTGATCGAGTTCGTAATGTGTTTCTGTTTTAGTCATCGATTATCCTAACTCTGAAATTTTCCGCGTTGATACGATTTCAAGCCCGTATGCTCCAAGTCCTATAATTTTTGGTGTTGGTGAATTGGTAAGCAATTCCAGCCTTGAAAGTCCCAAAGATGAAAGGATTTGCGCTCCTAGACCATATTGTCGAAGGGTCTTAGGCGAGACTTCGTCGTTTGTATTCAACTTCATAGACGTATCACGCAACAAGACTACGACGCCACGACCCTCTTGGCTGATCAAGCGCATTGCGTCACCAAACTCAGCACTACGTCCCTTTAAACCAGCACCAACAATATCCAGCATCGTATCCATTGCATGCATGCGTACCAGCACTGGTGCATCACCAGAAATATCCCCTTTGCTTAGGGCGATATGTTCATCACCGTGCGTTTCGTCAACATATACGCGCATTAACCACTCCCCTCCAAATTCTGAAGTGATAGTGCTTTCCGCCTTAACGCAGACCAGATTGTCATAGCGGCGTCGATAGGCGATTAGGTCGGTTATCGTGCCAATTTTAAGATTATATTTTTGGGCAAACGCGATCAGTTCGGGAAGACGTGACATAGTCCCATCGTCATTCATAATTTCGCAAATCACGCCTGAGGCATTGAGCCCAGCCAGTCGGCTAACATCCACTGCTGCCTCTGTATGCCCAGCTCGCACTAGCACGCCACCTTTGCGGGCGCGTAGAGGGAAGACATGCCCAGGTGTGGCAATATCTGATCCTGAATTTGCAGCATCTATAGCCACTGAAATCGTACGCGCCCTATCCTGCGCTGATATCCCTGTCGTCACGCCCTCACGTGCTTCTATAGAAATCGTAAAAGCCGTTTCATGCCTTGATGAATTACTGACGCTCATCAATTCCAAACCCAGCTGGTCAATCCGTTCAGAGGTCATAGATAAACAAATTAAACCGCGTCCGTAGGTCGCCATAAAATTGATTGCGTCCGGAGTTGCCATTTGCGCCGGTATGACAAGATCTCCCTCGTTTTCGCGATCTTCATGATCGACAAGAATAAACATCCTGCCATTTCTCGCATCCTCTATAATTTCCTCAGTCGAGGAAATTATATTTGTGTAAGATGTCTCAACTTGGCCAGGGACTTCAAAACTCATAGTAATCTCCAAAAAGCTTGACGCTCAATTTAAAGACAATCAGTACATCTAATCAAAGACGAATTCAAACGCGAGTGCTTCACTATTTGAAAAGATTTAGCAGCGCAAAGTCATTATTTACGGGTCGCAGCTATCTTCGTGACGCTTGTCGCGTAGCGTAGAGCGCTACTGCTGCAGCGTTTGAAACATTGAGTGACCCAAATTCACCAGTGGATCCAATGCGGACAAGTTTATCAACAGTTTTCTTCGTGCGCTCGCGCAAGCCTGGACCTTCTGCGCCGAAAACGAGCGCTGTGGGCTTGTCAAAATGGCCTTCCATTGCTTGCTCGATGGTTACTTGCGCAGTTCCATCAAGTCCTAGAACAAAATAGCCCATGTTCTGGAGATCTAAAATAGTTTGTGCAAGGTTTCGCAACCTCAAATAGGGTTGGCGTTCCAGAGCCCCACTTGCTGATTTTGCGAGAGAGCCAGTCTCAGGTGCGCTGTGGCGCTGAGTACCAATGACTGCATTTGCACCAAATACTTCAGCAGAACGCAAAATCGCTCCAACATTGTGTGGATCTGAGACTTGGTCCAAGAGAACAAGTCTTGGCGGACCTGTGCTGGTGGCAAGTGCGTGGTCGTCTAGAGTGCCCCAGTTAAGAACTTTGACTTCTAGGGCAGCCCCTTGATGGACTGATCCTGGATCGAGTGGTGCCAAAAATTTACGAGGTTCACATATTTGGGGTTCTATACCACTTTGCGTAATTGCACCTGCCAATTTGGCGGTTGCATTCCGCGTCGCAACAAGTTGTATTTTTTCACGGGCTGGATTGACGAGTGCGTCGTTTACAGCATGGATGCCAAATAGCCAGACAGTTTCCTGACTGGCGACTTTTTTGGCCTGTTCTCTCTCAATGACCCATTTTGGCTTTTCCATGATTTGCACTTTGCACTTTAGACTGTTCTCTCATGCGCTAACATATAGAAGTTCAGCAAACCATAGTAGTATGAAAATTGTTCTCAAGGTTCAGCGCTACTAAATAAAAAACACAGCATAGGTCCAATGCCAAGGCCAATAAAGGGCAAAAATTTAACAACTGATATAATCAAAGTTCTACAACAAAAGAAACACTACGCGTAGACAAACGCCCTCCGTCAAAGCTGCTCACGCCGGCCAGCAGGCCCGTGCCAAGGGCATAGGACGCAGCAAAATCCTGATACCAAAGCCTAAAATTGCGAAAAATACGAATACTAGAATGGTATTGGAGATACTCACATTTAATTACATGACTGCCGCTCTAGGAACGTAGTTTGTTAAAATATTCCGTAATGTAAGGGCCCAACTGAAATCGGTGTGCATAGTGCCCAAAAAAACTCATTATTTTATTTAGTATCTAAGCACACGCTAGCGCTCAGACCTACTCGCTGCGCCGTGTGGTAAATAAAACCAATTAACACGATCTGCCATTCAATCTACTCAATTTTGTCACATTTTCCTGAAAGCGAAAAGAGCTTGTGTTAGGCTTAACCACGCTGCCATTTGTACCACAATAAGCACTAAAAAACACACGCTGTTTGGGAAATGGCAATTTTTTAATTGTTGCTACAGTTTAAGGTATATCTAAACTCCTATCGAAAAAGTGGTAAACGTTCGATGCAATTTTAGGTTTAAAGTAACACTCAAGTGTTTAAAAAATGATAAGTCTGCTCTAGTTTATGGAGTTGTCGTCACTTTATTCATCATATCAGGTTTGCCCAACACTGCGCCATTTTGCCCTTTACCACGTTTGACAGTATCTACGATATCCATTCCCGACGTGACTTTCCCGACCACGGTGTATTGTCCGTTAAGAAAATACCCTTCGGCAAACATGATAAAGAACTGGCTATTTGCGCTGTCCGGATTTTGTGATCTTGCCATGCCGACTACGCCGCGATCATAAGGAAGATCTGAAAACTCGGCCGGTAAATCTGGCAGCGCAGAGCCACCGCGTCCGGCCATAGCGATATCTTCTCCGATTTTGCCAAATTCAACATCCCCGGTTTGCGCCATAAAGCCGTCAATCACACGGTGGAAAACAACTCCATTGTAGGCGCCTTCGCGCGCCAAAGTTGTAATACGTTCTGCATGCAACGGCGCGGTTTCTTCGAACAGATCTATAGTGACGACGCCGTTAGCACCGTCGCCTGTAATCTCAATTTTTAGTCCTGACGCATGTGCCCCACTTGAGATCAGTGCAAATATCAGAAATAAACTACGCATCTGAAGCCACCTTGACACTTATCATACGGTCTGGGCTTGCAGGTGGCTCACCTCTAACGATGGCATCCACGTGCTCCATACCTTCGAGGACGCGCCCATAGACGGTGTACTGGCGGTTGAGAAAATGATTATCGCTGAAATTAATAAAGAACTGACTGTTGGCACTGTCGGGGTCTTGACTACGCGCTGCGCCAATTGTTCCGCGGTCATGAGGGACGCCTGAAAATTCGGCCTTGAGGTTAGGAAGATCCGAACCGCCCGTACCTGCGGATCGCAGGGCAAAATCTTTTTCCATGTTCCCATTTTTAACATCACCAGTTTGAGCCATAAAACCATCAATTACCCGGTGAAAGCAAACGTCGTCATATGCACCACTTCTGGCAAGCTCTTTAATCCGTTCACAGTGGCCGGGCGCAATATCGTTCAAAAGCTCTATCACAACATTGCCGTCTTTCAATTCCATTATTATTGTATTTTCCGGATCCTTGAATTCGACCATCGCACTCTCCTGACTACTTTTTAAGTCATTTGTCTATGCTGGTTTTTCCTAGGCAGCAAGACCTCCCATTGACCAAATGAGCCCAATGTTGAAATAAGCAACTTGAAATTTGTCAAAAGGACGATGAAATGGCCAGGAAAACCCTTGATGAACTTAACCTACACGCGAAACGGGTTTTAGTAAGAGTAGATATCAACGTTCCGATGGAGAATGGTCACGTCAGTGATGCGACTCGGATAGACAAAATTGTTCCAACGGTAAGCGAAATCATGAAACGTGGAGGTTTTCCGGTGCTCTTGGCTCATTTTGGACGTCCAAAAGGCCAGGTGCAGCGCGATCTTAGCTTGCTTCGGCTTGTTCCGGAGTTGGAGAAAGTGCTGAACTGCAGTGTTATCTTTGTTGCAGATTGTATTGGTCCAGCCGTCGAGGCCGCCTCGGCCATTCTTGGCCCTAATCAAGTCCTACTGCTAGAAAATACACGCTTTTACGCCCAAGAAGAACAAAATGATTCTAACTTCGCGGCTGAGCTTGCAAAAATTGGTGACATTTTCTGCAATGATGCGTTCTCTGTAGCGCACAGGGCACATGCAAGTACCGAAGGTTTGGCGCATCTGTTGGATTCCTGTACCGGGCGCCTTATGGAGTTGGAGCTAAAAGCTTTGGAGGCAGCACTTGGAGATCCCATTCGGCCGATCGTTGCGGTTGTTGGCGGCGCCAAAGTCTCGACCAAGCTAGATCTACTCGTTAATTTGATCGAGAGAGTGGACCACTTAGTTATTGGTGGTGGTATGGCGAATACGTTTTTGGCCGCCAAGGGCATTAATATTGGAAAGTCTCTAGCTGAGCATGAAATGACAGCGATCGCTAATGATATTCTCGTTAAAGCTGACGGATGCAGTTGTGAAATTATTTTACCCAAGGACATTGTAATTGCACGAAAATTTGAGGCCAATGCCGCAAATGAGATCTGTCTGGTAGACGGTTGTCCGGATGAGGCAATGATTTTAGATTCTGGCCCTGCGACCATTGCACAGATTATTAACATTTTTGAGGTTGCCAAAACGTTAATCTGGAATGGTCCATTGGGGGCCTTTGAACTTGAACCCTTTGATGCTGCAACCACTGCTGCTGCGCGAAAAGCTTCTGCTCTTACTAAGAATGGAGCGTTGGTTTCGGTTGCTGGTGGAGGGGATACTGTTGCCGCTTTGTCTAAGGCTGGGGCGGCTGACGGGTTCAGTTTTGTATCAACAGCAGGCGGGGCATTCTTAGAGTGGATGGAAGGAAAGGACCTTCCCGGCGTTGCCGCTATTTCAAGGGTATAAGGGGCTCAAACTACAAACTTGGATTTGATTTTCAGCGTTAGCGCTAAACTATTTACAAGCAGTTTTAGGCTAGCCTAAAAGATCCCTTAGGCCTGTGTTCACCCTTGGGCCCTTCGGAGTGTGACTGAAATTTTACAGGGATGTTATTATGAATAAGGTTGAGCAGGCAGAAAAAATGTCAAATGCGCCTGGGTTTGTGGCTGCGCTTGATCAAAGTGGTGGATCAACACCAAAAGCACTAAGGCTCTACGGTGTTTATGAAATACAATATGCGAATGATGCTGAGATGTATAATCTTATTCACGGCATGCGGTGTCGGATTATTCAGTCTGCAGCATTTAGCGGGGATTACATCCTTGGTGCTATTTTGTTTGAAAATACTATGGACCGGGAAGTTTCTGGTTACCCAGTTGCAGATTTCTTGTGGCAACGAAGGCAAATAGTTCCTTTCTTAAAGGTTGACAAAGGTTTGACAGATGAAAACCAAGGTGTGCAGCTTATGAAACCATTGCCGGAGCTAGAGGTGGTTTTAAAGCGGGCACAGGCTGCGAACATATTTGGTACTAAAATGCGTTCTGTTATAAATCATGCAAATTTGGCGGGGATAACAGATATCGTTGGACAACAATTTGATATTGCGAATCAAATCTTAAGCCATGATTTAGTTCCCATTATCGAGCCCGAAGTTAATATTTCAGCGTTTGACAAGGCTGAGGCTGAGCAAATATTGCTGGAAAGCTTAAAATTGCACCTGAACAACTTTAAGGCTGAAAACAAAGTCATACTAAAATTGACTTTGCCAGAAAAGCCTAACCATTATGCCTCACTTTGTTCACATCCTAACGTTATGCGGGTGGTCGCCCTTTCTGGAGGGTATTCACGACAAGAGGCCAATTCCAGGCTTTCCGAAAATAATGCTATGGTTGCGAGTTTTTCCCGTGCGCTCAGCGAAGGGCTTAATATCTCGCAAAGTGACACTGATTTTGACGAAACTTTAGCACGTGCGGTAAATGAAATCTTCACTGCTTCTGTTTCCGGCTCTAGCTAGTGCGGCCATCAACCTTCGAGAGCGTTTTGGAAACTTTCATTTTGAAGGTCCTGGGGGATTCACAAAGTTATATTATTGTGGCATAGTTCCTACTAGTTCCAGTTTATATGGGAAAAAAGGCAGTGACGACGGTTCAACGCACATATCGAGGGTGGGGTATGCTTTTAGCATTTGGTTGTGCGCTTGGAATTGGGATGTACTTCACTTTTGCGGCAGTTCAGGGCGACTACGGTATTTTCCGCCGGGCTGAAATTATTAGCGATGCTGCGAAACTCAAACAGGAATTAATTGTATTAGAACGTGAAGTCGCACGGATGGAGAATGCAACTCGCCGGATGTCTGATGAGTTTTTGGATTTGGATTTACTTGATCAGCAGGTCAGAGATGTGTTGGGTTATATCGGAATTGGCGAAATAGTGATCCGTTAACCAACTATATTTAAAAATAAAATGTGATATTTTTAGTATTAGGCATTTTCTACTCGTAAATATGGAGCATTTTATGCTAAGAGTAGTTTAACATTAAACTAATAGTAGGGAGATGCCCTGTGGCGGCACGTAAATCGACATCAAAGTCAAATATTTTGGCGGATGA
>CAJWEI010000101.1 GCA_913031285.1 uncultured Alphaproteobacteria bacterium
CCGGACACCCGAGAAATTATGACCAATTCAATTATTCCGCACTAGGTTTTTCGCTTGCTAGAGTCGACTCAACCGTACCGGGAGCCTCCAACTCGCAGTGTGCTTAATTGAGGCACACAACTCTTCTGTGCTTGTCTATGAAGAAAATGGAGCTCGAGCGCTTGAGTACCGGACACCCAACCAATTATGAGCAATTCAACTGTTCCGCACTGAGTTTTCGCTTGCTAGAGTCGACACAACCGTACTGGGAGCCTCCAGCTCGCAGTTGGACAGCAACAAACTCAATGTGCGTAATTCTTATAATCACTGCGTAACAGAAGTAGTTTTCTGCTGAATTTTACTCTCGAAACAGAAAATGAACCGTAGCTTCGGTAATTCCCCTTAATGCCCCTGAAATGTCCCCTGATTCCCCTTCAAATTCAAAAACCGTTCTCTTTGGTCTCTTTGAGAACTATTTTCAATACCTAACTGCCATCGGTGGGTGAATTGCTCTTGAGTTTCTTTATACGTTAAACGTGTGCCTAAACCGTAATAGTTTCGAAATAAATCGATAATTCCACCATTTTCAAAAGGGAGTTTCCCATAAAAATCTCGATAGGAATAAAACCCATAACTGTTCCATTCCCACTGCGGAGACAGCCGTTTTTCAAATTGCAGTCCCGTTTTTAAATGAGCTATTTTTTCATAGGTGTCATAATCCAAATTCCGCTGTCTGGCTTGCCCTCGGTCTGCCGTTGCCTCTTCCAGCGTGAGTCCTCCGGCATCTTCCGCTTTTGGACTGTTGGTATAATTGAATTGCCATCGTAAAATCGCATCTTTAGAAAAACGGTGTTTGATCTTTGCATTAAAAAGATGTTGTTCTAAGCCACTATTGTTTCGAAAACCGTCAGTGGTAGTGCTGTTTTGATAAAGAATGGCGGACGTTTTATTGTTTTTTAACAGGGCGGTTGCTTGAAATGAGGACATTCCAAAGCTTCCGAGGGTTGTACGGAAATCAAAGGCATTATTTTCAAAACGATCCAATGTATTGATATACAATGTCCCTCCTGCCGCATTGCCGTACAAACTCGATGCAGGACCGCGAAGCACTTCAATGCTTTGAATCAATCCCAAAGGCAAGTTATCAATTTGCCCCTGCCCGTCGGGAGTGGTTTCTGGAATTCCGTCCACAATGATTTTGATTCCCCGAATCCCAAACGCAGCACGCGCACCAAAACCGCGTATCGACACCCGTAAGTCTTGAGCATAGTTCCCTGCATTTAAGGAAAATAATCCCGGAACGGCCGTTAAATATTCTTGTAAAGACAGTTGTTGTTTTAACGCTTGTCGTTCCGTAAACGTTAAAACACTTACCGCCAGGGGTGTTGCTGCTTGTGAACTGGACAAGCGGGTGGCCTCGAGGGCAACTTCATCTAAAGAAATTAGACCGGGGATACTGTCGTTTTGTGCCCAGATCACACTACTAAATAGTAAATAAAATAGAACTTTGTTCCAAACCATGGGATGTTTTAGAATGGATAGTATAAATATTAAACTAATAGAAAGGATGCAAAAAAACGCTGATCTATCACTTTTGGAACTTTCTAAGAGCGTTGGGATATCCAAAACTGCCTGCTGGAATCGCTTGCAACGAATGGAGGAGGAAAACATTATTTTAGGTAAAAAAATACTTTTTAATAGGAATGCGATAAATCTCCCAATAGTTGTTTTTCTATCTATTAGTGTGGGTAGACATTCTCTGGATTGGGTTAAAGAATTTTCTAAAATTATTGCAAGATTTCCAGAAATAACTGAGGCACATAGGCTAACAGGTGAGGGAGCAGATTATCAGTTAAAAATTATTTGCCCATCAATGGAAGCGTATGACATTTTACAGCAAAAACTTATAAGTGAGATTGATTTCACTGCAATGTCTACAAAAATTTCCCTTAAGGAAATCAAGAATGACCTGTCTCTTCCGCTATCTCACCTAAAGCAATCAGAGCACTCTCGGTAAAGGGATAAAGCATATAAAAAGATTGCTGAACCGTGGGCTTTAGATCTCGGAGTGGGGTGCATCCGAGTTATTTTCGCAAAGTGACTGGATCTTATTCGGGCACCAGTTTTAAGTTTAACTACGCTGCTGATCTCTCTTAGAGGTGTCAATTATTGAGCACATAGATTTAGACTTGCTAGTATTCCGATGTAAGTTTTCGTTTGTTAAAGAGCATTATTACCCGCTTTGATTTAGTATTACAGGTAAAGAAGTTGGCCCTCGAAAAGCGAAGCCTTCGAAAAACACAGTTCGATTTTTTTCAAGGCACATTGTTGGAAATCGACTGAAGAGCTTAGGTAAGGCCACATCCGCAACTATCAAACGATATGCATTTCCGCCAAGGCATTGATGCGCACCGTCGCCAAAGGTTTGATGTTCATTAAATTCTCGACGAGAGTCAAATTGATCAGCACGATGCCATATTTCTTCATCGTGGTTTGCCGATGCCTGAACCGCCATAACAGTTTCGCCCTCCGGGATAAGGACGCCCCTCATCACTAGAGATTTTTTTACGATTCTTGGGCTGGCCTGAATAGGGGCAACCCAACGTAGGCCTTCATCGCAACATGGGCCCCATTCGTTGCTGCTTATACAATTGCGCAATTGATCCGGGTTACTGAGCAACCCATAAATTGTCGATAGAAGGGCATCGCGCGTTTCAATCACCGCTCCACCCACGCAGATCTTCATGTTAGTTCTGATTTGAGCGAGTGAGAGCGGCTCATCTTCATTTGCCATTACAGACAAAACTGATCCATCAGGCGAAGCTTTTTTTTGCATTATCATCTGGTCAAAACAGGCATTCATTTCTTTATTAGCAAGATCACTTATTGCAAAAATAGCTGGATCGAACCCGCTATTCATCGCGCCGCGAACTAGAGCACTTGCCCAATCAAAAAGGTGTTTTTCATAGATATAATCTAAGCCAAGCAGGAGGCTGAGATAGCCTGCGGTTAATGGGGTAGCAAACGCTGAGTAAAGGTTTGCAGTCGAGTTAGAAGCTAAGTTTTCAATTAACCGATCCACTAACACTTCGAATGCAGGCTTCCATTTCTGAATTTGATCAGGGTTAAGAGCAGGTTCCATGGCTCTGCGCTCACGGAGATGAGGACAACCATCCTTTCGCATCAGAGTATGGCCTCCAAAGGCACGCTGCATCGGCGTAGTTATGTCGTGTGATCCAAAATGCACACTGTCTGTTTTCACTCGTTTTACATCCGCCGCCTTAGTGAAGATGATCCGTCCGCCAAGGGCAGACAAACGCACAATCGGCGTTAACTGGCGGAGCCGCGCATAAACCTGTCTCGGATCATTTTCTAACATTTCAATCGTAGTCAGTGTATCAGTCGGGATTTTTTTACCCGATTCCACAGGATCAGACATAAAAATCAGGTTCAGTTGCAATGGATACTTCGCAACTCAAAGTGTTGCTGACCGTACAAATTGATTTAGCGCGCTGCATTATTCTCTCGGCAACCGACGAATCTTCAACTAATTGACCTAGAATGGTAATATTCATCTTTTCGACCCGGCTGGGTAGATCCAGTGCTTTGATACCACTTACTTTAATTATAAAGGGGTTTAGCTTGGTGTTATTTTCGCTGGCGGCCAATTCAGCCGACAAAACTATGCAGTAGGCAAGCGAGGTCAAAAGCGTATCAACTGGTGTTTGGGTTGATGGATATGGGGTTGAATTTGATGGATCCCCAAAAGCATAGCCTGTAATCTTGCTGCCATTATAAAGGGCAAAGACCGGTCCAAATGATTTTGGTTTTAATCTGATAGCCATGCTTTTGTCCTTTATTAAAAAAGAAGATTTGGAAGATAGAGTGCTATTATTGGAAAAATTGTTAGGATTAGGATCGCTAACAGATGAATTAACCAGTAAGGCACCGTCGCAATAGCAACTCGTCCAAGACTAACTTCATTTTTTGTTAGGGCGGTCAAAACAGAAAGGTTCAGACCAACGGGGGGTGTTATTTGGCCAATCTCGATAACAATGGTAATAATCACTCCAATCCAAATCGGGTCAAACCCTAGACCTGTAAGCAGTGGGAACACAACTGGCAAGGTCATGATCATCAGTGATAATCCATCAAAGAAGCAGCCCAAGACCAAATAGATCAAAACTACAACTAGCAAAACTCCATATGCTCCAAACCCAGCCTCTGCGACCGTTTCCAATATCTGTTGCGGAAGTCCAAGAATGCTGACGGATTGAGCAAGTATTGTCGCGCCTAAGACCAGAAAGCCAACTGATGAAAATAACAGAACTGAATTGTATAAAGCATCAATCAATTTAGTAAATGTGAGGTCACCCCAAACGGTAGAGATTACAACAGCTAGTACAACGCCAACTCCTGCCGCCTCTGTCGGAGTTGCAAGGCCACCAACGATGGTTCCGATTACAGAAAAAATTAGAGCCAGTAATGGCCAAATTTGTCTAAAACCAACGAAGATTTCCCAGAACGAGCTAACATTTGGATCACGAGGGGCTATTGCTGGGTTACGTATGCATTTTAGTAAAAGGTAGAGCATGAACATAGCTGCAACCAAAAAACCTGGGATGATCCCAGCTGCAAACAGCTTACCGATAGATGTCTCCGTCAATGCGCCGTAAATAATGAACGACAAGCTTGGTGGAATTAATAGTCCCAGCGTTCCACCGCCAGCGAGACTACCAACTACTGTATCTTTTTCATAACCTCGTTTAGACATTTCTGGGTAAGCAACTGAACCAACTGCGGCCGCGGTCGATAGGCTCGAGCCGCTGACTGCTCCAAATAAGGTGCAGACAGCAATATTAGTGTGTAATAAGCCGCCTGGAACCTTACGAAACAACGGTGCAAAGGCAGAGTATGCCTTTTCACTGATCCCGCTGCGGAGAAGGATCTCGCCTAGAAGAATGAACATCGGCACAGCACTTAAAGTGAAAGAATTGAATACCCCCCAGATCGCATCGATGGCAAGAGAAGTGGCCCCATTAGAAAAAAAGTAAAGGATAATTAGGCCTGTTATACCTAAAGCCACGCCCAAGGCGACACCGCTGCCAGCTATTATGACAATACCACCAATTAAAGTCAGCCAAAGTGACATTAGGGAGCTTTCTCATAGGTTGTATGTTCAATTTCTGGGTCTTCAAAATTTTTGATCACACCAAACAGGCGCGCTATAAAAATAGCTCCAGTGATGCTTAATGAAAAGGGCATCAATGCCATCCAAGGATAGAGTAAAATACGGGTGGTTTCTGTTTTTAGATTACGCTTGAATGCAAAATCAAACCAAGGAATAGCATCCCAGATCAGCCAGATAAAAAAACTAGCTCCAATCAAAAGTCCGGCGACTTGAAGGGAAATTTTTACTGTGCCTTGTGTCGCCCTTGTCAACATTGAGACGTTCACATGTTTGCCCCTGAGTGTGACCAGTGGCAAGCCCAAGAATAATGCAACACTCAGTAACAACCCGACAAACTCTTCAGTTATGTGGAGTGGTGAATTTGCAAATTTGCGCATAAAAACGCTGGTGACTATAACGGCAACTATTGCCATCAAACTGATTACGGCCAGCGTAGCGCACGCGCGGGCCAGATACTCCAGTCCGCGCGATATTATTTTTTTTAGCAGTGATTTCATAAAAGCCTAATTAACGCCCTAGGGCCTTTAGAACCCGTGCTCGGTATGCGGGTGCGTTCCCGCCCGCTTCCTCCGCCAACATTTTCCAGGTTTCTGTTACTGAGGAAACAAATATATCGCGGTCCGCTTTTGGGAAATCATCGCCCCAGACGATTCCTCCCTCAACCAGCTTTTCGCGTGCTTTCAATTCATTTTTGAAGTCATCCTCATATTGGTTAGTACGAGCCCACAAAGCATCAGCAGCTGTAGTAATGGCTGTTTTGGTAACCTCGTCTGTTTCTTTCCAACGTTCTGTTGCAACACCAATCACATAAGGACCTGATGCCATTGGGTATAAGAAAGACGCATATTTTGCTACTTCCTGCAAGGATACTGTATGAGCGTAAAGTGCAGGATACAGAGCACAATCTACCACGCCAGTTTTCATGGCAACATACATTTCATCTTGTGGGATTATCTGTGCCGCAACACCTAGACGGGTGAATACTTCCACCTGATCACGAGCCCAAACCCGAAGTTTTTTTGTCTTCAGAGCTTCTATTGAACGTACTGGCTCATCACGACAAAATACTGACACTGAAAGCATTGGAATAGCAACATATCCAACCGATGTTACATCCCATTCGGCAAACTCTTCTTGATAGATTTCACGGACAGTTGGAATTGCCTTTTCGAACTCTTCTATAGACCCTATTGCGCCCTGCACTACCACGGAGCTTAGAGCCGGAGCATCGCGCCCCAAGTAGTTGGCCCACATTAAGCTCATTTCGACCGCACCCTTTGGCAAGAAGCGCATTGTATCCGTGTTGGGCAACCCTAAAGAGCCACCGCTAAAAAGCTTTAGTGACATCTTACCGGCAAGAGCTGTGTTTACATCCATAACAAATTTTTCAAGCTCGGCTGATTCAGGGCGGGTTTCGGGTAAGAAATTATTGAACCGCCACTCTTCTGCCGCTACTGCAGGTAGGCTTAACCCAAGACACGTGAGACCGATTGCGATCTGTTTTATTCTTTTATGCATTTTTTATTCCTCCAAATAGGACACAATGTTCGACTAATGCATTAAGACTATGCTAATTACCAAGGGTATTTAAGTGAGAATCTTAAATTTTTTGAAATAATACGGGTCATTTGATTGGCATAAAGGCTTTTTAAAATTCAGATGATCACCTGACCAGCTGCTGGGGTAAAGCCACGATAAGAGAAATGTAAAGGTTATGCGATTCGAGATTGGCGAAAAACCCACAGATTTTACAAATGGTGTTAAGCTACACAAGTGTCATTTTATGGAAAGTGGTCGGTTTTCCAAGATTGTTTCCATAGAAAAAAGACCTGTCACTGCCTCTAATTCAACTGTTGATGTGATGTTTTGATAAACTTTATCGTAACCTGCCATGGACTTGGTGACCACCTTGATGAGATAGTCCCAATCGCCTCCAATACGATGCATTTCGACAACCTCTGGAATACTCTCGACATGCGTTTTAAAAGCCTTTGACCATTTTTCGCTATGGTGTCTGGTGCGGATCATTATGAATACAGTCAGATCCAAGCCAATAACACTCGCATTCAAACGGGCGTGATAGCCTTCAATAATACCAAGGTCCGTCAGACGGCGTATGCGCCGCCAGCAAGCATTTTGAGACAGTCCAACTTGTGAAGCAACCTCCCTCTGGGATAAAGCGCCGTCCTGCTGAAGAACAGTAAGAATTTTGTGGTCAATGTAGTCAAGTGCGATCATCCGACCCAATAAACAACTAAATGGTGCAAAAACAAGTAATAATTTTTTTTAAAAATCAACTTAAGATATAAAAATGTAAATGAAGACCAAAAATAGGAGACTTCAAAATCCAAGATTTGTTTGAAAAATTTCAAGAAGATATTTTCAGTGATACGATTGTGGCTGATATAGCTTCAGGTTTAGTAGGGCGCGGCCTAGAGCTTATGGGACCGTTTGGAAAAAAACGTATGATCTACGCTGATTATGTTGCCTCAGGGCGTGCACTTTGGCAGATTGAAAATTTTGTACTGACAGAACTGCTACCAATTTATGCCAATAGCCATACAGAAGCTTCTTATTTGGGCAGCATGATGACAAGCCTGCGGCGAAAGGCTAGGAATATCATTCGTGAACAGTTGAACGCTAACAAGGATCATGCAGTCATTTTTACAGGTTCAGGTGCAACTTCAGGTGTTAACCGACTGGTACACCTTTTTGCAGTGCCCAAAATGCTTGCTCAAGGAAAATCACCAGTAGTCTTAGTTGGCCCCTACGAACACCATTCCAACATCTTGCCATGGCGTGAAAGTGGAGCCGATGTTATCGAAATTCGAGAGGCTCAAACTGGTGGTCCTTGTATGACCCATCTCTTGTCCACGTTGGAGAGCGTAAAAGGTTGCCCTATCATAGGAGCATTCTCTGCAGCTTCCAATGTAACTGGTATTCTCAGTGATGTTATTGCTGTAACTCGCGCACTGAAATCTTATGGTGCAAAAGTAATTTGGGACTATGCTGGCGGTGGTCCTTATCTCAAGATCGATCTTTGTCTGGCAGAAGATGCGATGATTGATGCAGTAGTCTTGTCGCCACATAAATTTGTAGGAGGCCCACAAGCAACAGGCCTTTTGGTTGTACGCAATGATGCCGTAAATACTTTTCTGCCCTCTCAGTCTGGCGGCGGCACAGTGCGTTTTGTATCTCCTACCGTACATGATTATAGTGACGATTTAGAGGTCCGTGAGGAAAGTGGCACACCAAATGTGATTGGCGATCTACGTGCAGCCCTTTGTCTTTTGGTAAAAGATGCCATCACTCAGGAGTTTATCACTAACCGGAATCGAGAAAACTCAATGAGGGCGTTACGGGCTTGGGGGCGTAACCCCAATATCGAATTACTCGGTAACCTGACCTGCGAGCGTTTACCCATTTTTTCTTTTCGTGTGAAAAATGGAAAGGGAGGCTATATTCATCAGCAACTTTTAACGCGACTTTTATCTGATCGTTATGGGATACAAGCGCGAGGTGGATGTGCTTGTGCAGGCCCCTATGTTCACCGCCTTTTGGACATTGACGTAGACAGTTCAAATCATTTTCGCAAAGAAATTTTAGCTGGAAATGAAATTGAAAAACCTGGATCTGTTCGTGTAAACTTAAGTTATCTGGCAAGCGATACAGAGATTGACATTATACTCAATGCGGTCTCCGAGTTAGCACTTGTAGCAGATAAGGATGCGGCTTTGTATAAATGTGACACAGCTACGGCCATATTCACACCAGCCTAGTTAGAAAAACGTAATTTTTAAGTTCACATTCAGAATTTAGTGCAGTCACAGTTTACGTCATCTGTGTGACTAGAGCTTATTTAAGTGGACGCAGTACAAAGGTTAGTTTAATTAGTGGGTGCCGGTAAGATAAAGTCCAAATGCTCCGACAAGTATAAGACTGGATGCCCAAATTTTATCCAAATTAAACCAAGCTTTTGAGATAAATTTAAGTCCAAGCCAAAAATAAACGAATACTGCAAGCAATGCGCCTGAAAGGCCCATGGAAATCGTATGCAGTAGAGATACACCAAGCGCAGTTAGCAAATCATTTGACATTAAATTTTGGACTGCAAGATGTCCAGAATCCTCTATACTGCTAGTATCTTCTGAAATCTGGCAAATCCCTAGATAAATTGGAACCAGCATGAGCGCAGCACCATGTGCGATGGCGGATAGAAATGACCATAAACCTAGTTTTGCCGGATGAATACGGGCTAGGTATTTTGGGTGTTTCGAGTTAATGAGCAAATAGATACCCATTCCTATTACTATAAAACTAGCACCTAACCTTATCTCATATTCTCTTTCTACTAGCCAAATCATTAGGGAAAATGGCAATAAAATCGCGATCATCGCCAACAAATGTCCTGTGGCTAATAGTAATAACGCTTTTGGCATAGCCTTAGCTTTGCGCTCCATTAGCGCAGCAGACACAGCAAGCGGCCAACCCATACCGGGATTTAGGCCATGATAAGCACCTGAAAGGATGACGGCCCACCAAAGGGCCGCCAATGAAGTAGTTTCCACTCCCTAAACTGAT
>CAJWEI010000102.1 GCA_913031285.1 uncultured Alphaproteobacteria bacterium
TGTGCCAGCTGTTCCTCGATATTTACAAAGCTTGTGGGCTTAAAGATGCGTCCAGTCATAGTGGGCGGCGCACATACATCACCCGACTAGCTAACAAAGGCGTTGGTGTGCGGTTATTAGCTGAACTAGCTGGGCATTCGCATATTAGCACCACACAGAGATATATTGATGTAAACAGTGATCAGCTTAGTCAAGCTGTGGAGTTATTGTAATGGGCAAGATTTTCCCAAAGTGGATCTTTATTCAAATCGCAGCGCATGGCAGTTTAGGGCCCTGTTTCTGATTTTCTGCTATACAGCCAATGTCTACTCTTGCCATCCTAGCTACTGAGAATTGAAGCGGGGCGCAGCGGCAGTTCTGTAGGACTTTCTCGGCAAAACCAACGCCACAAGCGGGCTGGCTGATTTACCAAGGAATCTAGCCGGTATCCAAGATTTCTTGTCTCAAGGTTGCACCTTGTGCTTTCGCATGTTCCGCAATTTTTTGCATTGAGGTCAGCCAAACATCGCCTTGCTCTACAATCCGCTCGAGATGGCGCTCCAATTCCCGCCAACGGGCCAAGCGACCTGTCAGGAACGGGTGGAGAACAGGCATCCAGAAACCTCCGACTTCATACATGGCATCAAATTCTTCTATAAAGGCTCTGATACCGTCTGAAGGCCCACGCACTGGCATAATGTAATCCAGCTCTCCCATATGCGCAAAGGGGGGCCAATCATCGGTTCCCCAATGTGGCGGGACTTCGATGATCGAGCCTTTTTTGGTGACAACGTTGTACGGTAAGTCGTCTGCCATCATGGAACTGTCATACAGGAAATCTTGCTCAATCAGTCGGTTCACGATGGCCGGGGTTATGCTGTAAACGGGCGCACGGTATCCGCGCGGTTTGATGCCCGTCATTTGAACATAAGTGTCTAAGGCGCGGCCAAAAAGCTCTGCCTCAATCTCGTCGGAGTGTTCCATCGGGTCCTCATGGGCCCAAGAATGATGGCCGATCTCGTGACCGCCTTTAAGTATAGCTTCTACAGTTTCGGGATAGTGTTCCATCACCCATCCCGGCATGAAAAACGTCTGCGTCAATTCAAGACGCCTATATGTTTCAAGTATCCGGGGGACTGCAACTGTTGGACCGTACCGCCCCATAGAGATCGGTTGAAGCCGCAGTTCAGCATCTTTCGGCTTACCCACACGAACAAGCGAGTCCGCATCAATATCAAATGTAACAGATGCCGCACATTTCTTGCCATTTGGCCATGAAATAGGATGAAGAAACATTGTTTTCCTTTCTGAAAATTTGCTAGCGAAGGCTACGCCGAAACAGCAGCCTGAACGGAAAATAGAGCTTCAAGGTCGTTTCGAATGCGTCGTAAAACGTCTTCAATTTGCAGCTCATCTGAGCAAACAAACTGAATAAAGCGAGCGTTTTGAAGATGGAATAGCGCTGCGCCTAAATTTTCTGGCACAATTGATTTTGGCAAATTTCCCGCGTCTTGCATTCGAGATATTTGAAGCACCAGCACCTGGGCGAGCTCTTGGTCTAGATCGAAGTAAGGTTTGCTGATAGAATTGTCAGCGTTGGCTGTGACCGTTGCTATCACTTGACGCCAAATCACCTTTTGCAGGTTCATAAGCACATGTTCCAGAATTGTTTTTGCAAACCTCACCGTAACCTCAGTCACTTCTTGCGGGCACAATGAGAGTTCTTTGTTCAAGCTTGCAATCAAACTGCGGTCGTTCTCTGCGACCAGCGCCAAAAGAATTCCAGACTTAGTCCCATAGTAGTTATGAACGGTAACCCCAGATACCCCTGCAGCTTGGGCAATGCCTTCGATAGTAGCTTTTTCAAATCCATGCTCGAGAAACATGATTTTTGCTGCGCGCGCAATGCTGGTCTGACGATCTTCTTTTTGACGCTCTCTTAAACCAGTCACAAAACTCTCCTTTAGCTCACCTCGCTCATCTATAGGTGACAGCCCGTAGCTTAATCAAATGAAATATTTAGTTGCATAAAATTTTGTATTGAACAAAACTTAACCGAGAATTAAAATCAGAAAGGGATAACTCATGCGAATTTTCAAAACACTTGGTGTAGCTGCCGCTATGTCAGCCGGCCTAGGTGCAGGAGCCGCTGTCGCTGATGAAATTAGAGTTGGGATTTGTGTATCTTGGCCAGGGTACGCGATGCTGGAGATTGCTCGTCAGCAAAATCTTATGCCAAGTCATGAACTGGCAATAACGATATTTGAAGACCCTCTTGGGGGACATTCAGCTTTAGCCGCAGGGCAGCTCGATGTCTACGGATGCACCGCAGAATATACACCTATTATTGTCGACCAGGGCTTTAATGTTGTGAACGTCGCTTTCCTTAACCCATCTTATGGCGTCGATCATATTATCTTGTCGCCTGACGCCCAAGAAGACGCACTCGCTGGTAAAAACGTGTCCGCGCCCCAAGCTTACATTGGCCACCTTCTAATGGGTATGTGGTTGAATCGCGAAGGCGTCGATCTTGATAGTGTCGAGTGGGTTAACCTAAACGCTGACGAAGCGGTCGGCCCCATGTTATCTGGCGATCTTTCTGCCGCGTACATGTATGAGCCGTGGATTTCAAAAGTTCTTGAGGCAAATCCCGGTGCGCGTAGCGTGATCAATACCGCCGACCCTGAGCTTCTGAAGTCGGGAATATACATGGATGCGATGTACATGAATTCAAACTTCATCGCAGAAAACCGTGAAGCAGCGCTCGCAGTGTTACAAGCACGTTGGGACGCGCTAGGTTACTGGAACCAGAATGTCGAAGAAACCAACAAAGCGTTGGCCGAGTTTTTACAGTGGCCGGAAGAAGATATTGGCTATGTGATTGGTACCGACGGCAAAAGCTTGGAGGGCGGAATCTACATGCTTGACTTCGATGAATCCGCTCGGATTTGTGGTGTGTTGAACGGGGAGCCGCCTTTTGGAATGGAAAACGGCGCAATGGCCGAGACAATCCAAACGATTAATGAATGGTGGGTCACTCTGGGGCTTATGGAAAACGCAATAGATGCAACTTCGGGTATCGATTGTAGCTTGATGGGCGATCTCGTCGCAGCAGGGTACAGACAGGACCTTCAACCAAATTGATAAAGCCTAATACCTGTGCGTGCTAGTGGTGCGCGCAGGGCAATCAATATTTGAGAGAGAATGAATGACAAACAGCAAGCCCCCGAGGGACTTCTTTTCAGTAAGATCTCACGTTGGACGAGTTCAGGGAATTATATCTGCCATAGGAATATGGGCGATTTTTTTCGGGGTCTGGATTGTGGCGACAAGTTTGGGTTGGGTGAATGAGCTCTTGGTGCCATCGCCTCAAAAAGTCTTAACGGCAACCCACGACTTGTTCGTCAATCGCGGGTTTTCCAGCGACGTTCTAGTCTCAGTTGGGCGCGTGTTTATATCCTTTGCGATGGCCTGTACCGTCGCCATTCCTTTGGGCGTAGCCATGGGTACATTCCCCTCAATCGAGGCAATCTTTGCACCGTTTGTATCCGCTTGGCGCTATCTACCAGCGCCTTCATTTATCCCAATCCTCTTGATGTGGTTTGGAACTGGCGAGGCGCCAAAACTTGCTCTTTTATTCATCGGCGTCATCTTCTTCCTAATCACCTTGGTAATGGACCACACGAAAAATGTTCGCACAGAGCTGATTGAAACGGCACTAACCTTAGGCGCTAGTCGATATGTAATTATTCTGAAGGTAGTATTCCCTGCTGCATTTCCAGACATAGTTACTGCAATGCGTCAGATGATGGCCATGGCTTGGACCTATTTGGTCATCGCGGAAATCGTGGCATCAACAACTGGAATTGGTGCCATGATGATGCGGGCGCGGCGGTTCTTGAAAACTGACGAAATATTGTCTGGTATCATTGTCATCGGTGTTTTGGGCTTGCTCACAGACGTGCTCTTTAGAGTGCTTCACCGCCAATTGTTTCCTTATATTGAGGTTAAGCACTGATGTCTGACACACTCCTGGAAGTCCGCGAAGTCTCAAAAACATTTACTCTTGGTAGTCGAAAAACATTGAAGGCGGTCGAAAATGTAAGCTTCGGAGTGGAACAAAATTCGATATGTGTTTTGTTGGGTCCATCTGGGTGCGGAAAGTCGACCGTCCTGCGGATGATAGCTGGACTTGAAACGGCGACAGAAGGCCGTGTGGCACTTGGCGGTAAGGCTGTCACCGGCCCAGGCCAAGACCGCGGCATGGTTTTTCAGGCCTACACGTCGTTTGATTGGCTTTCCGTGCGAAAAAATGTCGAATTTGGGATGAAGGTCAACAACATTGACGCTGCAAAACGCAGAGAGCGCACCAACCACTTTCTGAACCTTGTCGGTTTGAGCAAGTTTGCCGATGCTTATCCTTCCCAACTTTCAGGAGGTATGCGCCAACGTGTTGCCATCGCACGCACCCTCGCAAACGACCCAGAAGTGCTATTGATGGACGAGCCATTCGGCGCTTTAGATGCCGAGACTCGCTGGTTGATGCAGGAATTAATGATCGACGTTGCAGAGAAGACTAACACTACGATGGTTATCGTGACGCATGATTTGGAGGAGGCGATTTTCCTAGCGGATAAAATTATTTTTCTGTCGAGCCACCCTGGTCGCGTGAAGGAAGAGATCATACCGGCTTTCAAGGCTGGAAAGCGGATCGCTGACAAAGAACATATCATACGGATGAATGGCTATTCTGACCTTGAGGAAAAGCTGATGCGTTTAATGCGCGAAGAAGGTCACCGCGAGAATTAAATAAGGAGCACTCAATGTCCGTTTCATTCGATTTCACAGGTAAATCTGTGCTTATTACCGGCGCCAGCAGTGGTATCGGGCAAGGTGTTGCTTCAGCGTTTGCTAAGGCAGGCGCAGACCTAACGATCTTATCTTCGACCGATAGTATTTATGATGCAGCTGCCGCAATGCATGGCAATGTTAAGGCCATCAAATGCGATATTTCCGATGCATCTGCTGTAACTGCTGCGCTTGCAGGAATTAACCGATTAGATGTGTTGATCAACAACGCAGGCCTGGAGAAACCTACCCCATTGAGCGGGACTAACCCATCGGGCGATGCCACATTTGAGCGTGTGATTGCGATCAATGTGAACGGCACTCGGAACGTCACTGACTCCCTGATCAACCGGATTTCCAATCAAGGGCGCATCATTATTACGTCGTCGATTTGGGGGAAAACGGCTGTGGGCGGCTTTTCTGCTTACGTTGCCTCGAAACATGCAAATATTGGTCTCATGCGTACTTGGGCACAAGAGCTTGGGCCGCGCGGTATCTGTGTTAATGCGATCTGCCCAGGTTGGGTTAGAACTGGCCCTGCAATGAGTTCGTTAGGCGACCTTGCAAGAACTCAAGGTACCAGCCAAGAATCTCTGCTGGCTGAAATTATGTCTGCACAAGCTATTGATGGGTTGATGACGCCTGAAGATATGGCCGAAACCTATATGTTCCTTGCCAGCGAGGGTGGCCGCAACATCACCGGACAAGCTATTAACGTTGATCGTGGCGAGGTGATGTCATGAACCTTGCGGGGCAAACCGCGATCGTCACCGGTGGGTCACGTGGGATAGGACGGGCAATCTGCAAAGCGTTGGCGAAACAAGGTGCAAGAGTTGGTTTTTGTCATGCCGACGACCCTAAAGCCGTAGACACCTTGGCTGAAATAAGCGCTCTGAGCGAGGGATTTAGCTTTGCATGCGATGTTTCAAGTGAAACTGAAGTTGCGGCGTTTTTTGCATCATCTGAACAGGCACTGGGGTTGCCAACTATCTTGGTAAACAACGCAGGCATTCTTAAAGAATCACCACTTACAAAAACAGCGGTGCTGGATTTTGATCGTGTCATCGCCGTCAATTTACGCGGGGCGTTTCTGGCTTCTCGAGCATTTGTGCGTAGCTCAAAATCTGGTCGGATAATTTTTATTGCTAGTGATCTCGGTGTGTTGGGTCGCGAAGGCATGGTTGCTTATTGCGCCTCAAAAGGTGCCATCATAAGTATGACGCGCTGTTTAGCGCATGAATTTGCGCCTGATATTTTGGTCAACGCGGTCGCACCGGGATCAATTGCCACAGACATGACTAGCCCTGACTCAATGAGCCCTGAAGCTTTGGCCAAGGATTTGGCTACACCTCTGGCGCGTTTTGGCGAACCTGAAGAAATCGCATCTATGGTGAGCTATTTGGCAGGCCCTGACAGTAAATTCATCACTGGCCAATGTTTTGGCGTGAACGGTGGAAGTGTAATGCAGTAATGGAGAATGAAAATGAGCGATAAGTATTTCCAACCAGTTTCCGGCTTCGATCTTCCCCGTTTTGCGGGTGTTGCGACCTTCATGCGTTTGCCACATGTGGCGCTCAACGATCCCAAAATCAAAAAAGTAAAAATCGGTCTGGTAGGCGTGCCTTGGGATAGTGGGACCACCAACCGTCCCGGACCGCGGCACGGACCGCGTCAATTACGTGACATGTCGACAATGATGCGAGCTCAAAATGGAGCCACCGGCGTGCGTCCTTTCGAGGTTGCTAACTGTGCTGACCTTGGGGACGTCGCGCCCAACCCTGCGGATCTTATGGATACGATGGCGCGTGTCACGTCGTTCTATGAAGAAGTCAAGACCGCTGGCATTCACCCACTTACCGCAGGAGGGGATCATCTAACCTCCCTACCAGTGCTCCGGGCGCTAGCAAAAGATGCGCCTTTGTCGATGATCCATTTCGATAGTCATACGGACCTATTTGACAGCTACTTCGGCGGTACAAAATATACCCACGGAACGCCGTTTAGACGCGCGGTTGAAGAGGGTCTTCTCGATCCTAGAAAAGTTGTTCAGATTGGTATTCGTGGAACGACTTATGACAACGAAGATCGAGATTTTGCGGATTCTGTTGGCATTCGGGTCATTCCAATAGAGGAGTTTCATGCGCGTGGCGTCGACGACGTGATGCAAGAAGCATGTGAAATTGTTGGGGAATCCGAAACGTATATTTCGTACGATATCGACTTTGTTGACCCTACTTTCGCGCCGGGGACCGGCACACCTGAAATTGGTGGTCCCAATTCTTATCAAGCGATTCAGGTTGTCCGCGCGTTAGACAAAGTAAACATCATCGGTGCGGACCTGGTAGAAGTTTCACCTCCTTTTGATCAGAGCGGGGGCACGGCATTCTTGGGGGCTTCAATTATGTTCGAACTCCTTTGTGTAATGGTGCTTTAGCATTATGATCGACATCTTTGGCTATAAGCCGACATTATGTCTCCCACAGCGAATGCACACTTTGTCCACATAGCTAAACTTAAGGCCAGCTACAGCAAAGGTCAGCTTTATCTCACTGACATCACTAGTTCTCAGTAAGCTCATGATACTCTTCTCTGCTTAATTCATAACGTTTGCCTGTGAGCATTTCTTTACGCAATCGCGGCGTAAGATGGCTGTAGTGCCGCTCAATCATAGCAATGCTGGTGCCCATCTGTATCGCCAGCGTGTGTATATCCATTCCATTACCTCGTTTTATATTTAATAAGCAAAACTATTAGTATCATAATGACATTGAAATTTTTTATAATTATGGTAGGTTTAGCAACCCTTGGGTTTTCGGAGTTTTAAGTATGCGTAAGTTTTTTTATGTTTTTGTGTTACTTATTTCTACTGCAAACGTAAGCTTTTCTGATGAATTAGTTAAAAATGCACAGCGACTACTTAATTCAGTGGGCTATAATGCTGGTCCAGTTGACGGTTTGATCGGTAGAAAGACTAAATTAGCAATGGCTGATGCAATGAAATCAATCAACAAAGATTGGTCTGGTCAATTTAAAAAATCCGATATTGAACTGTTAGCTGGTATTGAAAAATCAATCTATGCAGAAGAAAAAGCTATTTCAACACTCATCCCTTTAATTGACCTTAGTCAGATTATAGACATTGAAAAGGAGTTCCGTTTGTTAAATGAGACTGCTTTTTATGAACATAGATCATTTGTAATTAATACAGGTTTCCCTGGAGACGGTGACTGGGAGTTTTGTCTTAAAGACTTCTCTACCCCAAGAGTATGGACTGAGGATATTGGTCAAGATACTGGGAAAAAATTTGAAGATAAAATGCGACAATTAAATTGTACTCAAACGTTTTTGACCGCACCTGATATCAGCGTAAAACATATGGAGGAGTTTTCCAAGATATTGGTGAATTGGGCGTCAAATACTAACAACGTTTGGACCGTGCCGAAGAAGAATATTGGCTCCAACCATTGGTACTCTTCGTTGTCATTTTTTGGTAACGTTGGGCAGTGGTATACATTTTATGAGTACAATATGCCTATTACTAATGAACAGCGCGAAAAAATCCGAAAATACATATCAAATTATTTATTACAGGCTTCTTTCAAAGGAGGCTTAAATCCTGAAAAACAACCATGCCCTGAAAACCCAATGGGTATTTTGAATGACAACGTGGACACAGATTGGTGTGATAGCGTTCGCTGGAAGGTGGCCACTGGGAAGTTGTCACTCGGTATGTATCTTGAAGATACTGAATTAATAAATTCCGGCATTTCAGACTTAAAAATCGTTCTGGCTGCTTATGATCGTGACGCTTACTTCATACCGTACTCACCAGCAAAAAAGCAGGCGCATGGATTCAATTATTACTATCAACATGCGCGGTTCTTAAGTGTGCTGGTGGAATTGTTTGCCATGCGTGGCTTTGATTTTTTGCATTATGAATTACCAAACGGTGGGACAGTAAAGCGAGCGCTAGATTTTTCTTACGAAGTAGCAATAAACGATTTCAAAAAACTTGGTAAATATCCTGCTAGGGGCGTAAGTGATCGACTACCTAAAGCGAGTTGGGAACGCGTTATAAAGTTAAGCCATCAGGATTTTATAATTGATAATGAAAGCTATCACGGAGCGTACGATGTAAATACTCCTAGAATACAGTTCGCAGCGATTAACCCTAGATATGCTCAAATTTACAAGCCCCAGGATTTTGCCTTTAGCTATACCTACAAAGAGCAGATAAGTAGCTTCAGTGCCATTTTAGCAAGGTCAATATTTGTTGGTAATAACCACCAAAGCATACAAACACTTGCTCAACAATCACTCGACGCATTTAAAAACAAAGAAGTGATATCAGTTATTAATCACAAGTTGTTTTGTCTGGGACCTTTAGGCATGAGTGGGGGCAGCAAATATAGAGACGGCCATTCGAGAATGCAATCGTGCATATCAGGCGCGAACGTGTCCGAGGCTATCAAGAGACTTGGCATTAGTCAAAATGGCGATCGTGCTTTCATAATTATGGATATATCCTCAATCAGCATGGCAACCCCTGCATTGAAAGACTATCGGCCACCAAATGACTCGGGTAAGTCAGAGAGATTTAGGGTAAAATTCGAAAATATAAAAAATGCTGATTTATCTCTAAACCGCGAGACTATCTCTATTTACAAAAGACCAGACGAATTGATTATAGGTATCTGGTTGGAAGATCTTTTTGAGGAAGACCAACAACTAGAAGCTGAATGGAAACCGATCTACGACAAGTGTGGTAAAATTGTTGAAGATAATGAATATTATT
>CAJWEI010000103.1 GCA_913031285.1 uncultured Alphaproteobacteria bacterium
GCTAGTCGCGGAATAGGTCATGCGACAGTTAAACGATTCAGCAGTAATGGTTGGCGCGTTTTAACATGCTCAAGGCAAGCATTTGACGAACGATGTCCTTGGCCTGGGGGACGGGAAAACCACATTCAAGTCGACCTTGAGGATCCCAAACAGACGATGGCTGCGACAGAGGAAATCAAAACTAAGCTGGATGGTAAATTGCACGCTTTGATAAATAATGCAGGTATATCACCTAAATTAGCTGATGGAGGCCGGATGAATACCCTAGATACAGATTTACGTATATGGGGCCAGGTGTTTCATGTTAATTTTTTTGCCTCAGTGATCTTGGCAAGAGCCTTAAAACATGAATTGGCCGCAACAAAAGGCGCTGTGGTCAATGTGACATCAATTTCTGGCAGTCGGGTCCACCCGTTTGCGGGTGCTGCTTATGCAACGTCTAAAGCAGCATTAGCAGCACTTACACGCGAAATGGCGCATGATTTTGGACCAATGGGAGTGCGGGTGAATGCGATTGCTCCAGGTGAAGTTGAAACTGATATCCTAAGCGAGGGCACAGATAAAATTGTTGAAGGGCTACCACTGCGCCGTTTGGGTCAGCCTAGTGAAGTAGCTGACGCCATTTATTTTCTATGCTCAGATGCCTCTACCTACGTTACAGGAACCGAGGTTTTGATCAATG
Source organism: uncultured Alphaproteobacteria bacterium (assembly GCA_913031285.1). Taxonomy (GTDB): domain Bacteria; phylum Pseudomonadota; class Alphaproteobacteria; order Rhodobacterales; family Rhodobacteraceae; genus LFER01. The sequence continues at coordinate 683 of CAJWEI010000103.1, forward strand.
GCGGTCAACATGTTTAGGAAGTGTTTTCAGACTTAATATTGTGAATTCCCTGGGCTTCGTGGGTGGCGCCTTTTCGCATCCAGTTGTGCTCAGAAGCCACAAAAAACATGCTCAGGCCATAAGCCTCATTCCATTCAGCTGCTTTCATCGCATCAGGAACAAAGCTCATATAGGGTTTCGAGTTTTTTTTGGCCGCCCGTCCAACTTTTAACATAGCGGCATGTAACTCTGGGCTGGTTTGGTCAGTTTTCCCATAACCTACCGATAAATCTGCAGGTCCAATAAAAATTCCGTCAACACCCCGCGTTGCTGCTATTTCTTCGACCTCGTCAACACCCTGTGGATCTTCGATTTGGGCAATCACAATTGTCTCTCGCTTGGATCTTTCCAAAAGGTCTGGCATCTTTTGTGTGGCATATCCAGCCCATCTTGTTGATCCAGCATATCCGCGGCCATCCAGACCGTAGTGGGCGGATTTGGCCACTGCGGCAGCTTTCTTGGCACTATCGACATGTGGGGCGACGATGCCGACCGCACCGTAGTCAAGTGCCTGTAATATTTCGCGTGGACTGCTATCCGCAACTCGCACTAAAATTGGAAAATCCAAAGCCTGCGCAACGGCCAAGCATTGATCGAGAGTATTGCGATCAAAGGGTGCGTGTTCTGCATCCAAGCAGAGAAAATCTAGGCCAGACTGGGCAAGGACTTCCACCATTATATAGTGCGGAGTTTTTAAAAATGTTCCGGCTAGTGGTTTGCCTGACATCATAAGTTTTCGAAAATCAGCGGTGCGCGACATTGAGCGTCCATTATACAGTTTGCGTTCATGTTAAGCTATGATTTGGGGGATGCAAGAGAGTGACGCTAAATAAAGGATATGAATAAACAAACTAAAAGGGGATGTTGTCGCTGGTCATGCAATTTTTAAGACCTATACTTCGATAATGAATAAAACTGCCGCTTTAATATTTACTGAAAAAGGCATTTATTGCCCAAATGGTAATTTCTATATCGATCCGTGGCGTCCGGTAGATCGTGCATTAATTACGCACGCACATGCGGATCATGCCCGCCCAGGTCATAATAGGTATCTTTCAACAGATATTGCCGCGCCAGTTTTGAAACATAGGTTAGGAGCAATTTCGCTCGAAACTATTTCCTATGGTGAGACCAGGCAGATTGGATCTGCGATTGTCTCATTTCATCCTGCTGGGCATGTACCGGGATCTGCGCAAATCTGTGTTGAGGTAAATGGTGAAATATGGGTTGTTTCTGGAGATTACAAAACTGTTGCGGATAATCTTTCGACTGCTTTTGAACCAGTAAAATGTCATAGCTTTGTAACTGAGTGCACTTTTGGACTACCTGCTTTTCGCTGGATGGCCCAGGAACATGTGTTTGGTGAGATCAATCAATGGTGGGCTAAGAACGCAGCTTCTGGTGCGGTTAGCATTCTGGGCGCTTATGGGCTTGGCAAGGCACAGCGTTTGCTATCTGGTCTAGATTTATCGATTGGTAAAGTTTTGACCCACAGTGCCGTTGAAGGGACAAATCGGGTGATGCGCCAGCAGGGTATAGCTCTTCCTGAGACTGAACAGATTATGCCAGAGACAGATGGCAAGGGGCAATCAGGTGCTTTGATACTAGCACCCCCGTCCGCTCTTGGATCGGTTTGGTCGCGACGCTTTGGAGAAACATCGAGTGCTTTTGCCAGCGGATGGATGGGGCTGCGCGGCGTACGTCGACGCCGTGCTGCGGATCGTGGCTTTGTTATTTCTGATCATGCAGATTGGTCGGGATTAAATGCAGCCATCAAGGCAACTAGAGCAGAAAATATATATGTGACACATGGTTATACGGATGTATTTAGTAAATGGTTGAAGTCTGAGGGTTATAATGCGCAGATCGTCCCAACTGAGTTTACGGGCGAGACGGTCGATATTGAGGATATGGAATGAAACGTTTTGCAACGCTAATATCACAATTGGAAGCGACAACTAAAACGGCTCTTAAGACGCAAGCGTTGGTGCAGTATATGTCCTTAGCACCAAAGAAAGATCGATTGTGGTGCTTGGCACTTTTTTCTGGACGGAGGCCAAAGCGAACAGTTACCGCGTCGCAACTAAAGGAGTGGTCTGCAGACGCTGCGAATTTACCGCTTTGGTTGCTTGAGGAAACATATTCGGTCGTGGGCGATTTGGCGGAAACGATTGCGCTGATTTTGCCGAAGGCAGACAAAAAATACGATCGCAGTCTAACAGAGTGGATAGATGATTTAAGGTTATTAACCAAATTGAATATAGAGGAAAAAAAGCAATTTATCCTCAATTCCTGGTGTGCGCTTAGCGATCAAGAAAGATTTGTTTTTAACAAGTTGATAACGGGCGGTTTTAGGGTCGGTGTCAGTCAGAAACTGATGACGCGCGCTGTCGCGCAGGCCACATCGAAACCAGAAGCGGAAATCGCACATCGTTTGATGGGAAATTGGACACCCGATCAAACGGATTGGCATACCTTGATTGAGGCAGAAAATTTCACAGCAGACTTTTCCCGGCCTTATCCCTTTTTCCTGTCGCATGCTTTAGAGAATGCTCCACAAGAGCTGGGATCGCCTACTGAATGGTTTGCTGAGTGGAAATGGGATGGTATTCGCGGGCAAGTAATTGTGCGTGGGGGTGACTGTTTTGTTTGGTCGCGCGGAGAAGAACTTGTTTCAGACCAATTTCCTGAATTACAGAAATTTTTGGATAATATTCCAGATGGCACTGTGATTGATGGTGAAATTTTGACTTGGAAAGATGAGGCACCATTATCCTTTAATCTGCTACAAAAGCGTTTGGGTCGCAAAACAGTGCCTAAAGGACTTTTACAATCTGCACCTGTGATACTTTACGCCTATGATATTTTGGAGTGGCAGGGTCAAGATGTGCGGGATCAGCCCTTTCAGTATCGCCGTGCAATATTAGAGGCTTTATGCGACAATAAATCTCTGGCATTGCCGCTAAGATTGTCACCTTCAATTTCTTTTCAAGATTGGTCGGATCTTGAAGATGTAAGGGCAAAAGCGCGTGATCAGCGCGCAGAAGGTTTGATGCTCAAGAACCTCGCCAGTCATTATCAAGCGGGCCGCAAAAAAGGGCCTTGGTGGAAATGGAAGCTTGATCCGCTGAATATCGACGCTGTTATGATTTATGCGCAGGCTGGTCATGGAAGACGTGCCAATCTCTATACTGATTTCACCTTTGCGGTTTGGGATGGGAGTGACCTTGTTCCTTTTACCAAGGCTTATTCTGGACTAACAGATGCCGAGTTTCGACAAATCAGTACTTGGGTGCGCAAAAATACTCTTCAACGGTTTGGTCCTGTGCGCCAAGTTACGCCGTATCACGTTTTTGAAATAGCATTCGAAGGTATTCATGAAAGTCTACGCCATAAATCTGGTGTTGCGTTGCGCTTTCCTCGTATGGCACGTTGGCGACAAGATAAAATGGCGCAAGATGCCAATAGCTTGGATGATTTGAAGGATATGTTAAAAATTTATGGATAAACCCTTTGCTCCGATGCCTCCCCCACCCGTTATGCCCATTGTTCGCGCACCAGAAGGCGCCTGTGATACTCATGCACATATGCTTGCTGGGCCAGAAGATTTTCCCCTCTGGGAGGGTCGCGTTGAAAATCCAGCGCAAGGAATTAATTTTGAGGGCTGGCTAGATCGCTACAAAGCGAATTTAAATTCGCTTGGCTGCACCCGTGGTGTGATCGTACATTCAATTTTTTATGGGTCAGATAACGGTGTCACTGTCGAAGCCCTACGACGTCTGGGACCAAATTTCCGTGGTATTGGATTGCTTTGCGATGGGGCAGATGTGCGTGAAGTAGAACAATTTGTTGATTGGAATATAGCAGGGGTAAGATTGAATTATGTTCATGGAGGCGTACTGAGTTGGGCGGGAGCAAAAGAATTGGCTCCAGTGCTAGCCGCTCACGGCCTTCACATTCAGATGCTGATGCATGCTCACCTTCACATGGACGAAATCGTCCAAGATATAGAAACTTTGAAAGTGCCGGTTTGTTTTGACCACATCGGGTGGCCTGACCTCACTCTTGGAGTTAATCATAAAGGGATTAAAGGTCTGTGCAGATTGCTCGAAACTGGTAAGGTTTGGGTAAAACTATCTGGCCTCTACCGCATATCAAATGCACCATATGAACAGACTGACGAAATTGTTGCGGCTCTAGTCAACGCGAACCCGGAAAGATGTCTTTGGGGTTCTGATTGGCCTCATATCATGCTTAATGGAGCTGAGATGCCAAAGTCGGGTGAAATGCTGGACGCTTTGCACCGCGTAGTGAGTGGAACCGCGACACAACAACGAGTTTTGGTAGAAAATCCTAAGGTATTATATGGATTTTCAGATCCTTAAATGCATTAAAAAAAATGCTGGGAGCTTAGTAAGAATGAAAACCGTCTCTTGTAAAAAAGATACCCCGGTCATATGTCCAAGTTAAAATTAAAGAGGTTGTTTGATGAAGAGTTTACCATTTCCAGTCCGCGACGTAAATACCAGTGGCGGTACAGAAAATCTTGGAGATCTTCCCGAATGGGATTTAAGTGATCTTTACTCATCACCCGATGCGCAGGAATTGTCAACAGATATGGCTTGGCTTGAAAAGGAGTGTGCCTCCTTTGCTAAAGACTATGAGGGTCAATTGGCTGACCTCTCTGCGGTTAATATGCTGACTTGCGTGCATCGCAACGAAAAAATTTCTAATATCGCTGGCCGTGTCATGTCGTATGCTGGCCTACGGTATTACCAAATGACGACAGACGGTGATAGGACTAAATTTTTATCTGATGCTCAGGAAAAGATTACGAACTTCACGACGCCATTGGTGTTTTTTACACTTGAAATGAATCGTCTCAAAGATGATCATCTTGAAAATCTAATGTCGCAAAGCAAAGACCTTGCACGCTACAGACGTGCGTTTGAGCGGATGCGGGCTATGAAACCGCATCAACTCAGCGATGAGATGGAGAAGTTTGTTCATGACTTGGGTGCCGTTGGCGATGCTTGGGAAAAGCTGTTTGATGAAACGATCGCAGGCCTAAGCTTTAAAGCGAATGGTGACACACGTAATATCGAAGGCACACTAGATTTTCTCATGGATCATGACAGATCCAAGCGCGAGGCTGCCGCACGTGAACTGGCCAATGTGTTTTCTAATAACATCAAGATCTTTACGCGTGCCCACAACACTTTAGCGAAGGAAAAAGAGATCGTCGATCGTTGGCGCAACATGCCCTCTGCTCAGGCTGGACGTCATTTGTCAAACGACGTTGAAGCTTCGGTTGTAGAGGCATTGCGTAATGCAGTAGTCGCTGCGTACCCCAAGCTCAGCCATCGATATTATGAGCTTAAGCGCAAGTGGCTCGGATATGATAAACTTCAGATATGGGATCGCAACGCACCCCTTCCTTTGGAAAGTAACCACGTGGTTGGTTGGTCAGAGGCTCGCAAAACCGTTATGGACGCATATGGTGATTTTGATCCTCGTATGGCCGAACTGGCGGAGCCTTTTTTTAGCAAAGGCTGGATTGACGCTCCTGTTAAGGCAGGCAAGGCTCCGGGGGCCTTTGCCCATCCCACAGTGACCAATGTCCATCCCTACGTGATGCTTAATTACCTCGGCAAGCCGCGCGATGTTATGACATTGGCCCATGAATTGGGTCATGGTGTACATCAGGTGCTGGCTGCGGGGCAGGGTGAAATGCTATCGAGTACTCCGCTAACATTGGCGGAAACCGCCAGCGTCTTTGGTGAAATGCTAACGTTTCAAAAAATGTTAGATAGGGCCAAAGACCAAACCGAGCGTAAAGTGATGCTCGCTGGCAAAGTTGAGGATATGATCAATACTGTGGTACGCCAAATCGCGTTTTATGATTTTGAGTGCAAGCTGCATCAAGCCCGAAGCGAGGGCGAGTTGACGCCAGACGATATCAACGAGCTTTGGATGAGTGTACAAGGCGAGAGCCTTGGACCAGCATTTGAGTTTATGGAGGGTTATGAAACCTTCTGGGCCTACATTCCCCATTTTGTGCATTCCCCATTTTATGTTTATGCCTATGCATTTGGAGACGGACTAGTGAACGCGCTTTACGCGGTCTACCAGGAAAACCCAGAAGGATTTCAGGACAAGTATTTTGATATGCTCAAAGCCGGTGGGTCGATGCATCACAAAGATTTGCTTTCCCCTTTTGGACTTGATGCAAGCGATCCAAAATTTTGGGACAAGGGGCTGTCGATGATTTCAGGCATGATCGACGAATTAGAGGCGATGGAGGTATAAGGATAATGCAGGAGATTAACCCAAGGCAATATTTTTAGTGTTTAAACTCAAATTAAGTCGTTTAGTTGAGCGGAAAATATATTCTTGAGTATGCTAGAGAATGCCTTTGAAAAAGCCCAAAGAGGCGGCTATCCAGCCAGTTATGGCTAGGCTAAAAGTCGGTTTGCCGAAGAAATCCAATGGTTCCATACCAAAACTTTTGCAAAGTATCGCAAACCTCATAACACTGTTTTGATAGATCTTAAATGCAAAATACAAAACTAGGTGCATTAGCGCTTTTACTTTGTCTAAAGCTCAGGAAGTCCGAGTGAATTTTGGCCAATCTAAAAGATAGCAAGACCACGTGGCGCAAATCTGCGTGCGAGTTGCAAGTCAACTGTCTCAAAATAAAATCAAATGAAATGCTTGACCTTTCTGACTTTCCAGCTCATTCCATAAATTTCTGAAACCGTGGCTGGCTAAAACATTTTATAGGTGGAATTAATTTAGTTGGCGCAATCCCGATTACTTATGCTGGTGTCCGGCATTACTGTTTTGCAAAGTCGCGCGTCTTTGAGTTGTCCTTGTGTGACCAAAGCATGCAGCAGGTAGGCTTCGGAAAAATCCACGTTCTCAAAAATTGCTCCGGCGAAATCAGCAAGCTCAAGCTCTGCTCCTTGGAAGTTTGTTCCATACAAACGTACACTCCAACATTTTGCGCCATTTATGTAGGCGCCAGTTAGGTTAGCATTACTTAAATTTGCCCCGTGAAAATTGGTATTTACCAGTACGCTTTGGAAAGGTCTGCTCGGCTCAAGTCAACAGCTCTAAGATCATATAAGCTGATGTTTGATCCAGATAAGCCACAACCCTGGCAGGTGCGTGTATTTAATAGAAGCCGAAGGTTTAAGCTATTATCTGCGCCTGCACTCTTGGCTAACAAAGTAATGCCAAAAGCAATAAACCATTTTGGTAAAACCAAATTGTATTCCTAAACTATGTCAAAGTTTTGTGATTTTTAACTTAAACAATATAAGTATTTTAATACAGAATTAATGTAACCTCTGAGTTATTTTTACTGAGTTGCAACTTTTCTGTTGTCTGTGTTTCTGAAAAATATCTAAGCCTTATCCATAATAATTTCTAGTTTATCCGAGCAAAATACCAACTACGACTGCCATTAGGCCCAAAACTGATAAAAACAGGCTCCCAAGGTTCATCGGTAGAGTATTCTTAACGACAGTCTTCAGCTCATCTTCAGTCAAATCAGATTTTTTTGCTTTCACTACTTTGACGATACAGTTTGTCAAGCCGGCGACGCCAATTAGCGAAATAAATGTTCCGCTCCAGATCAATACTGCCATCCACTTAATACCTTGCAATTACTGACAGCGGGTTGGTAAGTGATTTTAAAGCATGACGCAAGCAGACACTGGGTCTTGCCTAAAACCGCAAGTATGGTTATCTCAGGCGGAGATAGACAGGAGACTGAAATTGCAAGATAGCCCAGATGCGAGTTACCGCGTGACTGCCGATGAATTACGTCAGTTTATTGAACGTATAGAGCGGCTTGAGGCCGAGAAAAAAGATATCATCTATCAGCAAAAAGAGGTTATGGCCGAGGCCAAGGGCCGGGGTTACGATATTAAAGTACTCAGAAAACTAGTTTACCTGAGACGCCGAGATGAAGGCGAAGTTGCTGAAGAAGAAGCAATTTTAGAGCTATATAAGGAAGCTCTTGGAATGTAATGGCGGAATAAGACCAGTTTTGGCAATAAGGAAAATCAATTCAATATCTCTAGTACCGCCTTCTCAAAAAGGATAGATGGATTATGTTGAGAGTTCTCATTTGGTTATAATGGGCGTATTTTATTTTGGGAGCCTCGAGGAATAATTCCGTAAGTTTGCAGTCTTGGCATAGGGTCTTACCGATGTCTTCAAATATGCTTACTGCCCAGTAATGATTGAATTAAACTCTCTCGTATGAGCGTTAGAAATTGGCGTATAGGATTACTCGCATACGATGAACTTTTGCAAACACGTTTTGCATGACTATGTCCCAGAGAGCTGCTAAATATCACCGCTTTTGATTGAAGCTAAAATTAAAGAGCTTTTGATAGGCTTAACTTAGAGTTTAGTTTCGCAGGGTGTGGCATAAAAAGTCACTGAAATCTTAGGCTTATTCTGTTAACATATTTTATTTGGTTCAGCCAATCATAGCCTTGGTTAAAAAGTATTTTAAGACATGCTTGCACTGCCAGATATAGATAGCCCATACGTAGGTGACAAAATCTTCATTTTGCCTCTTGTCAGATAGCAGTAGTTCATTTATCCACCCCCCAATGCCCCTATAGCTCAGCTGGTAGAGCAACTGATTTGTAATCAGTAGGTCCGCGGT
>CAJWEI010000104.1 GCA_913031285.1 uncultured Alphaproteobacteria bacterium
AGCCCAAACCTTGAATAGGCAATTTTTTCTTCAATCTGTGCAGATGCGCTATCAAACAAATTTGCTCCCAGTCTTTGCCCCCAGCCTTTTTTCGGACCATAGGCTTTAAAGCGGGCTTTATCGCCAAAGCGCTCTTTCATCACTTGCTCCAAATGACCAACATGATCTGCAAGTCCCAAATCGATAGCTTTCTGTCCTACCCAGAATTCACCTGTAAAAAGCTCTTTATTATCTCCAATCCGCGCGCGCCGGCGTTCTGATACATAGTCTGTAAAGGTCTTGTGAATGTCTCCCAGCAACCCTTTAAGCCGCTTAATATCTTCGGGCTTTTCCGGCTTGAAAGGGTCTAACGTAGATTTTGATTTTCCAGACGTATAAACTCGGCGCTCAATCCCGTATCGATTTATAAATTCATGAGCTCCAAAACCAGCCGAAATTACACCAATCGATCCCACAATAGAGCTATTATCGACATAAATTTCATCTGCTGCTGCAGCAAGCCAATACCCACCCGACGCGGCAACGTCTTCGACAAAAGCATAGACTGGAATCTCCCTTTCGGTCGCCAGTGACCGGATACGCGCTCCAATCAAAGAAGATTGAACAGGCGAACCTCCCGGTGAATTTACCACTAACGCAACCGCATCAGGCTTGCCCTTGCTAAAAGCTTTTTCAAAAACTGGCGCCAGAGATTGATCGTTTAATTGCCCCCGTGATCCACTTGAAATCACACCTGACAAGCGCACTACAGAAATCAGCTTTCGTCTTTTGCGAAAAGGGTTTTTAATTTTCATACTACCTCCTGTAGAATGGAGTGGTCCAACAAACAAGACCGCTGGCACTTACAACTCCAATTTTTTGCCAAAGCTGCAATTATTTCATGATCGGATGCGCCATCCAGTGCGAAAAATCCACCAAATTATGACAAGACATAAAATCGTAAAGGCTGAGATTGCAATGAGACTTAATCCAACCGGCACATCAGCTGTAGCAAAAAACGACCAGCGAAAACCTGAAATCAAATAAACAACAGGATTGAATAAAGTAATCTTCTGCCAGATTGGGGGCAACATTGAGATTGAGTAAAAAGATCCACCTAAAAAGACCATTGGCGTCACGATTAAAAGCGGAATTAATTGGAGTTGTTCAAAATTTTTGGCCCATATACCGATGATGAAACCCATCAAAGCAAAGGAAAAACATGTCAGACAAAGAAAAAGAAGCATCACGAGCGGGTGGGCAATTTGTAATGGCACAAATAGAGTAGAAGTTAACATGATAATACAACCAATCATCAGAGATTTGGTGGCAGCTGCGCCAACATACCCTGAGACGATTTCCACGAAACTGATAGGAGATGATAAAAGTTCATATATGGTGCCTGAAAATTTGGGAAAATAAATCCCAAAAGACGCGTTCGATGTCGCCTGTGTCATCACAGTCAGCATAATTAGACCTGGCACAATGAATGCTCCATAGCTGACCCCATCTATCTCTTGCATTCGGCTCCCAATAGCCGTGCCGAAAACAACAAAATACAAAGACGTCGACAGTACAGGAGAGAACAAACTCTGGAAAATCGTTCTGAAAAACCGCGTCATTTCGTAAATGTATATTGCCTTTATTGCATAATAGCTCATGAATTCTCCTTTTGGATCATATCTATGAAGATATCTTCCAAAGATGTTTGCTGGGTTTGCAGGTCTTTGAGTATCAGTCCAGAGGCAGACAATTCAGATAATAATTTAGTAATTCCCGTGCGATCGGCATTTTTATCATAAGTATATAAAAAAGTGGATCCATTATCTACAACGTCCAGATTAAAAGGCTCAAGGACAGTCGGCATTATGTTTACAGGCTTTTGCAACTCAATTCTTAAAGTTTTCTTTCCTAGCCGTCTTAAAAGCGACTCTTTTTCTTCTACCAAGGCAAGCCTGCCTTTGGATATCACACCCACGCGATCTGCCATAGCCTCAGCCTCTTCAATATAATGGGTCGTCAAAATAATTGTGACTCCCCGCTCTTTTAAAGCCAATACTAATTTCCACATATCTTTTCTTAATTCAACATCGACACCTGCGGTTGGCTCATCCAAAAACAATATCTTAGGTTCATGGCTGAGAGCTTTAGCGATCATGACCCGCCGTTTCATTCCACCAGACAGTTCCCGTAATTGGTTGTTCCGTTTATCTATTAAGGATAATTTATCCAGAATATCCTCGATCAATGCATCGTCTTTGCGTCGTCCAAAAAGGCCACGCGACAAGCGACAAGTTCTCATCACCGTTTCAAATGAATCAAGAGCTATTTCCTGAGGCACAAGCCCAATGAGATCGCGCGTCTTACGATAATTCTTTACGTGATCATGCCCATCTACCATAACAGTCCCTGCAGATGCCCGAACAATACCACAAATGATGGATATCAATGTGGTTTTTCCAGCCCCGTTAGGGCCCAAAAGGGCAAAAATCTCGCCATTTTTTACATTAAGATTGATGTCAGACAATACATTTGACCCGCCTGCGTAAGACTTGGATAAACGCTGAATACATATAATATCAGACATAGTTAATAATCGCATGGCTTGAGGGCTTAATTTCAAATTCCTTAAAACTTGTTTTCATCACTCTCTTGTTCAACATTTTTTGTTCTCCAATCCTCAGAGCTAGCTGTAAAGTGAATGCCCCGTTGCACATAGTAAATGATATGTAAAATATGATGTTTGCTTGGGCATGGGTCACACATAGTGGTTGTGTCGCCTTATTCATCATAAATATTTAAAATTAAATACTTATAATTTTTTAAAACAGTAAGTCATCTAAGAGTTGCGAACAGTATCGATCATCAATTGAACATTGTCTGGATTAGCATCAGGCGTAATCCCATGGCCCAAATTAAATATATGCGGCCCTTTACGTAGCACTTGGACAACCCGTTTTGTTTCATCAATTAGGTCCTGACCACCAGTGACCATATGTGAAGATTTCAAATTGCCCTGCACACAGCCATAAGGCTGCACATGCTCCGCCACCCACTCCGGACTTACCGAGTTATCGACAGCGACACAATCTACCCCAGTCGCCTTGCCGAAACCGATATATTTGTCACCCGCTTCACGTGGAAATGCAATAACTGGCAGATGCGGATAGCGTGCCTTCATCTCTTGCGTTATGCATTTTGCCGGTTCCAGCGCAAAGTCTATGAAATCTTGACCCTTCAAAGATCCTGCCCAACTATCAAAAATTTTAATAACTTCTGCTCCTGCCTCAACCTGATGGGACAGATATTCAATAGTTGATAAAGTGAGTGTATTGATCAATTTTCTAAACAATGTCCGGTTCTCATCCTTGAGTTTGTGAGCAGGACCTTGGTCTGGCGTTCCTTGCCCAGCAATCATATAAGTGGCGACGGTCCAGGGTCCGCCGGCAAAACCGATCAAGGTAGTTTCTTTCGGCAGTTCTTTAGAAAGAATACGCACTGTCTCATAAACAGGAGACAATGTTTTGTGTATATCTTCAGTGCACCCCAACTTGGCAAAATCTGTGTACTTTGTAATTGTTGAAAGCCTTGGACCTTCACCAGTTACAAACCATAAATCAGCTCCCAGCGCTTGCGGTAGCAAGAGTATATCGGCAAACAAAATGGCCGCATCGAACCCATATCGCCGAATCGGTTGCAGCGTTACTTCTGCGGCAAGTTCACTATTATAACACAATGATAGAAAGTCACCTGCTTGAGCACGTGTCGCTCGATACTCAGGCAAGTACCGTCCCGCCTGGCGCATCATCCAAATCGGCGGTGTATCGAGTACTTCACCTGCCAAAGCGCGCAATATTTTCTTTTTTTCAACCATATATCACCTTTGTTTTAAGTCTTCGTTGCCAGCTTTTCAGGTAAAGTCAAGTATCCTATCTTGTCAGCACCGGCTTACAACATTAAACCATACTTATGAGTTTACAGTTACCCTACCCCGCCAAACCTATGCGCATCGGCACTCGCGGGTCACCGCTTGCTTTAGCGCAAGCTTATGAAACTCGCCGAAGACTTTGCAAGGCGTTCGAATTGCAGGAAGCTGCTTTTGAAATAATTATCATCAAAACGACTGGCGATAAGATCCTTGATCGTCCTCTTAAGGAAATTGGAGGCAAGGGTTTATTCACACGTGAAATAGAAGATGACATGCTTTCTAACAAGATTGATATCGCCGTTCACTCTATGAAGGATATGCCGGTTTTGCAACCAGGCGGACTGGTGCTGGATACCTATCTACCGCGAGAAGACGTGCGAGACGCATTTGTCGCCAAAAGCTATTCAAGTCTGGAAGATCTTCCAGAGGGCACAGTTGTGGGAACCTCATCGCTGAGGCGCAAAGCTCAATTGCAGAACAGACGTCCCGATCTAGAAGTTGTTGAGTTTCGCGGTAATGTTCAGACCCGTTTGAAAAAACTCGAAGATGGTGTGGCAAGCTGCACATTTCTTGCTATGGCTGGTCTGAACCGACTCGATATGGCCCATGTCGCGAAATCCGCGATTGATACTGACAAAATGCTTCCAGCTATAGCACAAGGCGCAATAGGAATCGAACGGCGCAGTTCAGATCACAACACTGCTGGTATTCTTGAAGCTATTCACCATGGTCCCACTGGGCTCCGCCTTGCGGCGGAACGGGCCTTTCTAGCGGGTCTGGATGGGTCTTGTGAAACGCCAATTGCTGGATTGGCAGTATTAAACGACGGATTAATTCGATTACAAGGCGAGGTTTTGCGCCCAGACGGTTCAGAGGTAATCACAGATTATGCGACAGCACCGATCGAAGATGCTGCAAAAATGGGCACTGAAATGGCCCATAAGTTTTTGGAACAAGCAGGGCCTGAGTTTTTTGAGTGGCGTGAAAAATAGGATCTACGGAGCATAACCATCTCTTAAATACGCGCATCATTTAGGAATGACTTTACCCGGGTTCATTAGATTGTTTGGATCAAGTGCTGCTTTAATCTGACGCATGACGACCATAGCGACTGGGTTTTTGCGTCGCTCCATAGAGGGAAGCTTGGTAATCCCAATTCCGTGTTCTGCAGAAAAACTGCCTCCAAGCGATAAGACTATTTCCTCTACGGTTTCTACAATCTTATCATGCAAAGCTGGATTTTGGCTCTTTGGCCAGACCGCATAATGGATATTACCATCGCCAAGATGTGCAACGCACACAGGTTCAATTCCCGGGTCAAGTGCCTCAAGCTGGTCGCCAACCGTTTGAAAGAATTCGCTTACTTTGTCCAAAGGTAAGGCAACATCATTGTTAACAAGTGGTTTCTGGCTAACAGTTACTTCTGCTGCCGCTTCGCGTCTTTCCCACATTTCATTACGTTGAGCTAAATTTTGGGCAACCACTGCCTCCAAGATCCGTCCCACTTCAAACTCTTGTTCAAGAATACTCTCAAGACGATGGACCAGTTGTATTTTGCCGTCCGGACTCATTTCACAAAGCTCTTTTACCGTTGTGCCCAGTTCGACCATTATATTGTGTTGATAATTTCGAGAAAATAGTTGGCGGGCGGTGGGGAATATTTTGAAATATTTTTCTAGATAAGTATCGGGCATATATTCAAAGGCCTGAACCGCACCACCTGTCGCCATCTGAAGGCTATTCAAGAGCAACAGTGCTTCGTCTAGCGACCTTGTCGCCACAGTAGCGGTTGCATAGGCGTTTGGCTTAGGTTGTAATTTCAGCACGGCGGCCGTAATGATTCCAAGAGTTCCCTCTGCCCCAATCATCAAATGTCTAAGGTCATAGCCTGAATTATCTTTATGAAGCTCAGACATCAAATTCATAATATCACCGCTAGGCAAAACAACTTCTAAGCCAAGACATAAGTCACGCGTGTTTCCATATCGCAGAACGCTAGACCCACCTGCATTTGTCGACAGCATACCACCCAGCATAGCCGAGCCTCTGGCTCCAAAGGTCATTGGGAAAATAAGATCGTGATCATCGACGGCTGTATGTAGGCTGTCCAAAACGACACCAGCCTCCACCACGGCAATCTGGGATGATTTACGGATTTCGCGAATGGCATTCAGACGTTCCAAGGATATCACTAATGCCCCTTGTGCATGAGTTCCACCTGCAAGCCCTGTATTTCCACCCATAGGAACAATTGCAATTTTTTCTTCATTCGCTAGTTTGACGACCTCCGACACTTCAAGGGTATCTGCCGGACGCACAACTGCTAAGGGTTTAAACACGTACGAGTGGGTCCAATCAGCGCCATATTTGCCGCCTTCCTGTTCTTCAAAAACATGATTTTCACCAACAATATCATACAGCTTATTTAAAACCGTCATACGACAAACCCCGTTTTACTGCCCATCTAAAAATCTTGGGACTTGCTTTTTATTCAATGCCATTTCGCCAGCGGGGGAAGGCTCATCAAAACTGCATCTGCATCATGCCCTGTTGCCAATCCAAACTTAGTGCCCCTATCATAGACAAGATTATACTCAGCATATAGCCCGCGGTGCTCAAGCTGCTTATTCTTATCACCATCGTTCCATTCTTGAAGTAGCCTTTTTTCGACAAGCGGAACATATGCGGGTATAAATGAGCGCCCAATGTCCTTAGTCAGTTCAAAATCTTTACGCCAAACCCCTGTACAACGGTCATCCATGAATATGCCACCGACACCACGGGCCCGATTACGATGTGGTATGTAGAAATATTCGTCTGCCCAAACTTTCAGATCTGGATAAAGGCTTGTATCATGACGGTTTAGATACTTTTTTAGCGTGTTATGAAAATGCGCCGTATCATCGTCGTATTCAAGACAGGGATTCAAGTCCGCCCCACCACCAAACCACCATGCATGTGGAGTCCAAAACATGCGGGTATTCATGTGTACAGCTGGGCAATGAGGGTTTTGCATGTGCGCAACCAAGGAAATACCGCTAGCCCAGAAGCACGGATCCTCTCTCATTCCTGGAATACCTTTACGCGCGGCCATCGCATTTTGCGCCTGTTCGCCCAATTCACCATGCACAGTCGAGACATTGACCCCAACCTTTTCAAAAACGCGCCCCCCCCGCAGTACGCTCATCAGTCCACCACCAGCGTCCTGACCATCTTCGGCGTGCCGTTTGGTTTTACTTACCTCAAACTCGCCTTTTGCTCGGTCCGAAAATGGACCATAGGAATGGGTGTCTTCCAGACGCTCAAACTCAGAGACGATGTCATCGCGAAGCGACATAAACCAAGTACTTGCCATTTCTTTTTGCAGTTCTGAAACTTCGCTCATCGCGTGTCTACTCCTCTCTGTTTTTATTTTCCCCACAAGGCACATGACGCAACAAAATGTCAAGAAAGCGGTTTTCAGATTGAAATCTTGGCTGAACTAATGGACTGGCGCCGCAACGGGATCAATCAAAGTACGTCCACCATCCACGGTCAAAACATGCCCGGTTACAAAAGCCGCACTTTCAGAGGCTAGATATTGCACTGTTGCAGCCACTTCTGTTGCAGATGCGACACGTGCCAGCGGCGTATGCTCTTCAATATCACTTCTAAAATCACCATGGTCTTTCAGAGCCTGTTGCAAACTTGCAGACATCACTGAGCCAATAGCAACCGCATTTACCCGGATCCGTTTGGGAGCTAAGACCACAGCCATTGAGCGCGTCATCTGATCCAAAGCAGCACTCGAAATCGAATATCCCAAAAGAGATGAGGTCGCACGACATGCCGCGATGGAAGACAGATTGACGATTGCGCCCACCTGCCCTTCGAGTTGGCCTTCGCTTTGCTTTATCATCCGCTTGGCCACATGTTGGGACAGGCGCAAACTGGTTAGGACATTTTGCTCCATTGAAATTTCAACTGACTTATCGTTGGGATCAAAAAAATCAGAGGCCACGACCTGCCGTGATGCATTAACCAAAATATCAATCCGATCATAAGCATCCAGTGTCGCGGATATCAAGTTTGCGATGGTTAACTTTTCACGAAGGTCCCCGGCAAAATATGTCTGTTTCGCGTCACCCGCTGCAGGCCCCAGCTCTTTAAGTAAACTGGCCTCATCCATATCCGCATGCATTACATTCGCACCACATTCGGTAAAGTGGCGTGCCACCGCCAATCCTATTCCATTAGCTGCGCCTGTTACGATCGCTGTCTTACCATCGATTGAAAATGACATGTTCACTCTCCAAGAATTTAGACTATATTTTGACCGTCTAGCTTAGACGATCGGCCCTTTCGCATGTAGAATTTTGAAATGATTATCTCCTGCAACTTCGTTAAAATCAACAAAGTGCTCTTTAAGCGGCTTTTCATAAGGTAATTGACGATTTGCAACCATCCAAAGTTGTCCACCTCTCCTCAAAAGTCTTGATGCAGCCATTATAAAGCCTTTGCCGATTTCAGGATCAGCCGAACGATGTGCATGAAATGGAGGATTCATCACTACTGCATCAAATTTATGCCGACTTTCCCAAGAAGTGGCATCACCCCAATGAAATGTGATCCGGTCGTCCACGCAATTCAAGCGGGAGCAGTCTAAAGCCGCGAGATCGGCCTCTATGCAATCTAAATGTGTTACTTTCGGTAGAGCAATTATGCTCTGAGACAAATATCCCCAGCCTGACCCTAAGTCAGCAATTCGCCCAGATAGAGATTTTGGTAAGTTTTCAGCAAGAAGAGACGATCCCGGATCAATACCATCTGCCGAAAAAATGCCAGCCTGCGTCCAGTATCCATCTGGTAAACGTGCTGGCCCCACCGCCTCCCATGCGCCAAAGATATCGGATGACTGAAGCCAGAAAAGCCGGCCATGTGCCCTCGAAATCATCCCTTCAACCGTGATCACTTTGCGAACATCTCTTAATAGGCTTTCAATACCTTGGGTTTTTGCGCCATCAACCAGAATAGTTCCTGCCGGTGCGAGCTTAGTTGCCAGCCAGACCAAATTTCTCGCCAAAACTTTTGAGCGGGGAACGTGCACTACGGCAAAGTCAAAATCGCCTTGGACTTGGACTGTATGCTCATAACCCATATTCACAAAACGTCTAACTGCAGGAAAGAACCGATGCACAAATACGGGATTAAATCCTGACAATACTTTAACATCACTTACACACTCAGGGTGTAATACTACGCATTTACTTGACTGATCAAAATCAAAATAACCGTTACGAACCGCAAGATAAAATCGCGAATCAAACATTTTGAAAAAAGCTGAACAGCACTCTGCGCGGGCCTTAATTTTTTTCCATAGTGCATTG
>CAJWEI010000105.1 GCA_913031285.1 uncultured Alphaproteobacteria bacterium
CACGCGAAGACTTGGCAGTTTTTTTAGATATAGGTGTCCAGGTTTTTGCTCATCCAACTCAGGACACAGATCTAGAATTGTTCGAGCATAAGCAGATGATTTAAATTGCGTTGCAAAGATCAAACATTTTAGATCGACTTTGTTTATACAATATTCGAGCTCTGTTCCTTTATAGGCAGGATTAATGTTGACAAGAATTATTCCAAGGCGTGCCGTTGCAATTTGTGCAATAATCCACTCTACCCGATTTGGGGACCAAATACCGACCCGGTCTCCTTTGTAAAGCCCAAGCGCCAAAAGACCTGCTGCGAATGCATCACATTTGTCCAAAAGTTCACAGTAGGTCCAGCGAATGTTGAACTGTGAAAAAACAACGGCTTCACACTGTCCATATTTTCGTCGAGCATAATTAAAAAACTCTGGCAGCGTTACGTCTAAAAGAGTTGTTGATTGGTCTCCAATGACGTGGCTAAGCCCTTCAGTAGGCGCAATTTGTACCATTGTGTCCTCGCAGATTTAAAGTGTCTTCCAGTCCTTTGCAGCTTCAAAGGCACCGGCAGCGCGATAAATTGTGCTTTCCTCATAGCGACGTCCAATCAGCATCATGCCAACGGGTAGACCATCAGACATTCCACAGGGAACGGACATTGCTGGATGGCCCGTCACATCAAAGGGGGCTGTGTTGACCAGCATTTCAAACGCACGTTGGGTCCAAGTGGCAAGGCCCTCTGATCTCTGTGGAATTGGGGTAGCTTTCATCGGAGTTGTTGGCATCAGCAAAAGATCGTAAGAGGCAAGAACCTTGTTATATTCTTCACGCAGTTGTCGTGATAGGTTTTGGGCCTTGGCATAGTAATGACCCCTATGATGTTTTAGAAAATACTCCCCAACAAACATTGTAATTTTCAATGTATCTGACAACTCATCGGCACGTCCACGCCAATTGGCATGATAGTCCAATAGAGAAGTTGTGTACATGCCTTCCCAGCCAGTCCCCATGCCATTTCCATGCATCATCTGATTGGTTGCGCCTTCGCTGGCGATTGGCGTCCATATTGGCAGACCCTTAAGGTGCCAAGGGACAGATATTTCATCGACAGATGCGCCACACTCACTTAAAATATTGGCAGCAGCACGCACCTTTTGATCTACATCTGCTTCACTACTGGCGTGGCCAAAGCCTTCTTTTACAATACCGATCTTAAGACCGGAAGCTCCTGCGGTTACTGCGCGGGTGTAGGTATCTGTTACTACATCATACTGACGCGGATCCAGCCCATCTGCACCCGCTAACACTTCAAGCATGAGCGCGTTATCAGTAACGTTTTGGGTCATTGGTCCTGCGTGGTCGAGGGTAGACTCAATAGGCATAATGCCAGTATAGGGCACAAGTCCATGTGTCGGCTTCATTCCGTAGCAGCCTGAATAAGCGGCTGGCATTCGGATAGACCCTCCCTGATCACCTCCAATGGCCATATCTACATATTTGCCTGCGACAAGTGCTGCGGACCCTGACGAAGATCCCCCCGCAGAATAGCCCCTTTTGAACGGGTTATGGACTGGCCCAGTTGCATTCGTGTGACTGCCCCCCGAAAAACAGTAATATTCGCAATGCGCTTTTCCTGTGATTGTTGCACCCGCATCCAAAAGACGAGTTACGACGGTGGCATCTACATCTGGCGTGTACCCTTTCAGAGTCGACGAGCCGTTCATCATGGGAACACCTGCAAGGCAGACATTGTCTTTCAGTGCAACAGTTTTGCCAGACAGAGGTCCTTTGGGGGCGCCACGCACTTCGGTTTTGATGTACCACCCATTCAGTGGATTTTCCTCGTCAGTAGGGCGTGAACCACTGGTACGCGGGTAGAGAACAGGTGGTAAATAATCTGGCATGCCGTCCACCAAATCATAGGCGTCGAGCGATCCTTGCATATTATCCAGGAATTCATTGATTTGCACATCAGAGAGATGCATGCCTAGCTCAAGCGTAATTTCTTTAAGCTGGGCAAATGTTGGGCGTTGAACGGTCATATTCACAATCCTTTCGGTTAATGGGGCGTCACTAAAGGACGCGGCAGTGGGCTGCGTTGGGCTTTTTTTGGCAGCAGCTACTTTTTGTGTGGGCTCAGGCGCTCTTTGTGGAATTACTTCAGCTGGTAGAGGAGATAACCGTTGTTTTTTTGATCCACCAAAACCAGAGAAGCCTTGTAAGAGGTCTTTACCTTGCCCTGAAATCAGATCTACTTCGCCTGCAAAGCTTCCCTTTTCCATAATTTTAATGCGATGCGACAGTTCTGTTATGAACTCCATATTTTGTTCTACCAGAACGATGGTCACGCCTTTTTTACGGTTCAACGTGTTGAGAATCTCACCAATCTCATCGACGATTGAAGGCTGAATACCCTCAGTGGGTTCATCGAGCAAAATGAGGTTAGGTTGTGAAATCAAACAGCGCGCAAGAGCTAGAATTTGCTGTTCACCACCAGATAGGGTACCGCCTGAGCGATCCAAAAGGCTTTCAAGTCGCGGGAAATCGAGAACTATGTTACGAATTGCATCTTCTTCATCTAATCCATGACCCACAACACCCATGCGCAGGTTGTCCAAAACGCTTAGATTGGGGAATATCCCGCGTCCTTGGGGAACATATCCCATGCCATATTGTGCTCTTGGGCCAGGTTTCATGTGCGTGACATCTTGCCCAGAATAAAGGATCGTACCCGATGTTGGTGAGATGATGCCCATGACTGTCTTGAGAAGGGTGGACTTTCCCATTCCGTTGTTGCCCAAAATACCTAGTATTTCATTGTCATGTACGTTGCATTCAACGCCATGTAGCACTGGTATTCTGCCATAACCTGCAGATAAGCCCTTGATTTCAAGTAATGCGCTCATGTTTTGTGGCCTAGATAAATTTCTCTGGCTTGCGGATCGGCAGAGATCACATCCATTTTGTCTTCCATAAAAATTGATCCTTGATGGAACAAGGTCACGATATCGCTAATGGCGCGTATGAAATTCATATCATGTTCAACTACAATCAATGCTGAAGTCTTATTGATTTCGCGCACAAGTTCGGCTGTCTTAAAGGTTTCTTCATCTGTCATTCCTGCAGCTGGCTCATCGAGCAATACGAGCCAAGGTTCAGCCGCAACCACCATGCCAAGTTCTACCATTTGGCGCTGACCATGCGCAAGACTACCAACAATTGAGCTTCGGATTTCGCCTAGTTCAAGGCGGTCAATGGTTTCTTTAACAAGCGTGTTGGCCCGTCTGTCCCCATGCCACCTACGCGACGAAAGCCAAAGGTTTTCAACTGCGGTAAGTCCATCAAATAAGTTTGGGACCTGGGTTTTGATACCCACACCAAGGCCTGCAATTTCATGGGATTCGCGTCCTGTCATTATTATGTCTTGGATTACTACATCCCCTGATGTCGGGCGTAACTGCCCCGTTAGACATTTAAAAAATGTTGACTTACCGGCCCCGTTTGGACCAATAAGACACCGTAATTCTTTTTCGCGCAGCTCAAAGTCGACATTGTCCACTGCCCGCACACCGCCAAAGTGCATCGACAAATTTCTGGTTTCAACAACAACTTCGCGTCTGGCCATAACTGATCTGCCCCCTATCCTATTGCTCTGTGCTTGCGTAACTTCATCCGGCGCTCTTTCTGACGTGCGTAGCGTTTTGCGCGGCGGCGTTCAAACCAGTTCATAATGGTTGGAACCACACCATTTGGAACAATGAGAACAAAAACAACTAGGATTATGCCTAGCACCAAGTTAGCATTGAATATCTGCTGACTGCCCAGCGATGAAGTTAAAAAATATAACACAAAGGTTGCTAAAATCGGTCCAATCAGGGTCATGCGGCCCCCTACAATAACCCAAATAATGGCTAAGGCAGATTGTCCCAAACTGAAGACATCGGGCGTCACCCTCGTAACACCCACACAAAACAACACGCCCCCAAGCCCTGCGATCCCGGAGCTGATGCTAAAGAGACAAAGTTTATACAGGCGTGTGTCATAACCCAAAAGTTCAGTTCTGACTTCGTTTTCGCGAATAGATACGCAAACGCGCCCAAATTTGGTTGTGACAAGCCATCCCGTGAATACATAGGCAATAATTAATATCGCCATTGATACATAAAATGTCTGCATAGGAAATAGCATAGCAGAGCCATCACCTGGCATATTGAGGGGGGGTGATCCCGTGCCATTAAAGCCGCCTAAAAGGGCTTTGCCAATCTTGTATTCTGGACCTGAGGTGCGCCGCATTAAAGAATATAAGATAAGCGAGACAGTTAATGTGATCACTGCGAGGTAAACATCGGACACTTTGCCGTAAAATATGAAGTAACCCAAAATAGCTGCAAAGATGGCCGCTGCAAGAATGGCGATAAAAATTGAACCTGTAGACCCACCAATATTCACAGCTGCAACGGAATATGCATAGGCCCCAATCCCGAAAAAAGCACTCTGCCCAAAGCATAAAATGCCACCAAATCCCCACACAAGCGCTAGACTGAGAGCTAGTATTGATAGGCCAATAACCTGCGTCAGTGTTATTATTGTGAAAAATTGAAAAACACTCGGCGCGATCAAGGTAAAAATTATCGCCAGCCCTGCGATTACTAATGTCCCGTTAAAAGTTCCATAAAGTCGCATTATTGGCTTTTCCTAAAGAAACGGCCCGTAATGCCAGTTGGCATCAGTCTGAGCAATATGATTGCTGTAAATAAAAGCGCAACCTCGCCAAAGGTTGGTCCTGTTATATAAGACATTATTCCATTCACCCCACCAAGAAGAACCGAGGCAGAGGTAGTGCCCGCCAGTATAGCAGAGCCTCCCGAGATGACAGTAATAAAGGCTTTGGCGATATATATGACGCCAATGTTAGGCAACACGCCTGTGATTGGTGCTAAAAGGCCGCCTGCCAATCCACTCACCGCCGCACCAAGAGAAAATGTGACCATGTAAATTTTGGATGTTGAAATCCCCAGACATGCTGACATGTCGGAGTTTTGCATAGTCGCCCGTGCCACCAACCCGAGAGAAGTAAATTTTAAAGTCAGATAGACTAAAGCCAATAAAACAATCACCACAAAGATTAAAAAGAGCTCATAGCCTGATGATGTGTACTCTCCAATTGTAACAGTACCTAAGGGTGGTGAAACTACAGTTGAAGTTGAAGCCCCAAAAATTGATGTAATTATTCCAATAAATAACAGGGATAATCCCCAAGTTGCTAGGAGCGTATCAATCATTCTGCCATAAAGCCACTGTATAAGACATCGTTCCACGATAAGTCCAATAAGGCCTACGACGAGTGGAGCAAGGATCAGCATGGCAAACCATAAATTCACCCCATTGTTAGTAGCCACCACTACCGTGTAACCGCCCAGCATAATAAACTCGCCATGTGCCAGATTGATCACGCGCATCATGCCAAAAACAATAGCTAGCCCTAGGCTGATCAGCGCAAGGTTAGCAATCCCATAAAGTATCTGAAGAGCTAGGGAAAAAAAAAGATCCATTAAAGGCTCCAGTCAAAAAAGGCCAGTTCATTCTATGAACTGGCCTATGTGATGTTTTAGATATCAATACCTGCCGCTTTTAGGCCGTTTTCAAATTTGAAAACACTCTGATTAGGGTCTGCTACAAGGTCACAGACCATTAGAGTATCGGCGGGAGGCTGGCTTTCATACGACTCAACAATATTAAAGGACTGATCCTTTAACTCGGCCAGATATACATTTTGAAGAGCGTGGTTTGTTTTTGGTTCAATTTCCACGCGACCTGATGGACCATCAATACCAAGACCAGAACGAAGAGCTTCGATCACTGGCATGCGATCGGTTGTGCCTGCTGCTTTGACGGCCTCTGCCCAGAGGTAAGCCCCCTCATAAGAACGTGCTGCCAGCTCATTTAAAGCAGGTGCATCTGCCCCCATACGGGCTTTAAAGCGCGCTACAAAATCAGCGTTTGCAGGACTGTCGATTTCTTCAAAGTAAGAATAGGCGCAGATCATGCCGTCACCTTCTTCGGCAGAAATCAGCTTGTGTTCATTACCAACGCCAAATGTTGTTGAAGCAACTGGGACGGATTTGTTCATACCAGCAGCGGCGTATTGACGATAGAATGAAATATGCGCGCCGCCAACAAGGGCTGACATCACCATATCCGCACCAGAAGATTGGATTTTCTTAATGGTTGGGCCAAAGTTTGTCACATCGAGCGGAAAAAACTCAGTTTCAACAGGATCGCCGCCATTGTCACGTACATATTTTTGCACCCACTGAGCTGTGATCTGACCGTAGTTATAATCTGCTGCCACGATATAAACTTTCTTACCCCATTTGTTCATTGCATAGGGTACTAGTTTCTCAACTGTCTGTGCAGGAGTAGAGCCTGTACAGAAATTGTTAATATCGCACACGCCACCTTCATAAAGAACGTTGTAAAAATAAAGTGTATTATAGCGTGAAAAGGTGGGCCTTATCGCTTCCCGGCTAGCTGAGGTTATTCCTGCATGCACAACATCGGCGCGATCACCTGCTGTGGCTTGGGTAGCAAATTGAGTATAAAACTGGATGGAAGATTGTGGGTCGTATACCTTCAGATCAATCTGACGGCCCAAGAGCCCACCCCCTTCGTTCATTTCATCAATTGCCATTTTAGTAGCATCGACCATGGGTTTACCATAGATATCAAGCCCGCCTGATTGGTCTAGAATGGAGACAAATTTAATTGGACCGTGGCCGTCTGCCAAAGCTCCATTTACCAGTGCTGGCGCTGCTAAAAGTGTTCCCGCTGTTGTTTTTAGAAAACGTCTACGATTTAAGGTCATTTTTTTTCTCCTTTTTTTGGGTGATCTTTTTACCTTTTTCTTTGGTCTCTCTTGAGGGAATGGCACTGTCTAAAGAGTCAGAAAGTCCTTTGAGACCTTCGGAGACATTCAACCCTACTTCTTCACCGATTTTTTTAACCGCTGGCAATTGCAGGGCGAGATCCAGAACCCCATCAATGACGTTGTTAACACTTGAGCCTTCTGACGTACTAGAACCATCACTGCCGCCCGATTTTGCAAAGCCAGAAATATTGTTGATACGAATGCCTTCAATCTTCTCGGCTGGCTTCATCATTTTCTCAACCACTTCGGGCAGAATTGCGAGTTTCTTGCTGTGCAACTTCATATCAATAATCTCTTTGCTCTGAGCGTTTTCTGCGGCAATTATGGCAGTTTTTCCGGCAGCTTTGGCTAGCATATCGCCTTTTTCGGAGTCCGACCTCAGCCGCGTTGCATCTGCTTTTGCCTTAGCCATGGATACTACAGTCTCTGCTTCAGAGGCTACGCGAAGCGTATCGACTTCGGCCTGTTCCGTGGCACGAATAAGCGCGATATCCTTTTCGCGCTTAGCGACTTCTTTCTCACGCTTGGTTGAGACTTCTTCCGTGGCAAGCACTTCGCTGGCTTCGATTTCGCGTAGCTCAATTTGCGAGCGGATATCTTCTATACGCTTTTCAGAAAGCTTTACAGAGTTTTCATATTTTGATGACTCCAATGCAAGTTCTTTTGCTAGTCGCGCGCGGTTGAGTTCTTGATCCTTAGCGTTCTCTGATTTTTTTATTTCCAGCTCTCTTGAGATTCGTGCTTCATCACGGCGACGTTCAGACACAGCCTGTTGTTCTGCAATATCAGCCATACTTACAGCACGCGCTGTTTCAATTGCTTTTTGTTGACTAATGGAGGCTTCTTCCTCTTCCTGAGAGATGCTTAATTTACGCTTTGTTGCGTCCAAATGTGTTTGCGCCACAGATACTTCGGCTTCAGATTCGATAGCAGCGCGTTCCTTTTTGTTGGTGGAGATAACTTCGGAAAGCTGACGCATACCGACAGCGTTGAAGGCATTGTTTTCGTCTAGCGCATGAAAGGGCGTTTGGTCTAAACGCGTGATTGCTACAGTTTCCAACAACAGACCGTTTTTCGCCAGTTCAGTCGAAACTATATCATTCACCTCACGACTGTACTCTCCACGATTATCCTGAAGATTATCCATCGTGTACTTAGCTCCGACTGTCATGAGTGCATCCACAAATTTACCCTCAAGTGTTTCTCCTAGATCTGCCGTTCGAAACGATTTACCACCAAGCGCCTGTGCCGCTGTTTGTACGCCCTCGACGTTGGGTGCAACGCGAACATAAAATTCTGCACCTAGGTCAACACGCAGTCTATCTGCGGTGATAATGGATTTCGGACCCAGGCGTTCGATTTCTAGTTTGGAGGTCTTCATGTTCACCTCTGAAACCTTATGCAAGAAGGGAAAGGCAAGGAAACCTTTTTCGATAATGACGCGTTGCCCACCAGCACCCGTTCTCACCAAAGCAACTTCGCGAGTTGCCTTCCGATAGTAACGGTTCAGGATAGCAATCGAAATAACAATCACAACTAAGGCAAGTAATAAATATAGCCAAATCATTGAACATTCTCCCACTTCTTAACTGAAATTCGGCCTAATATTTATGTTACGAAAAACTTTTTGTTTCGTTTTATTATAACGTATTAAGCAAGATTTTTTAGGCTTTGTTCTCTATCAATTAAGAGCAATGAAATACGATTCGTCAACAAATTAAAATAATTTATAACAATAAATTAAATCAATAAATTATACGAACACTTGTTCAAAAAATTCTCTTGATAGTAGTCTTATAAAAATAAAAACGAATGATGAAAATGCTTAAGAAGCATAATTTAAATATAAATATAAAAATTACTAATAATTATTAATATTGATTTGAAATTTTTTTTAGTTCAGAATTTGAACTGCCTACTTTTATGTTGCGAAATGTAAACAAAGATATTTTATGGCGATACAACGAACAAATGCACAATTAACACTGAATGAACACGATAGGAATTTTTTGTCGTCGCGTTTGTCCTTCATTTCGGAGTCAAAGGATACTGACATTGGAAAATTTTTATATCGTACGAAAGCTCATTTTATTGTTTCTTGCATAGTTGGTTGTGAGCCAAATGGAATTGATTTTGAAACAATATTTCGACAATACAATGATCATGTTTCGTTATTTAGTCGATCCACAGTTCAAAACATTCTTAATAGCGGAGTTTTGGAAAATTTTTTTATTAAAATCGAAAACTCTAAGGACCGCAGAAGAAAAGACTATTTTCTTAGCTCATCATCAATTCATTTCCTTGAAA
>CAJWEI010000106.1 GCA_913031285.1 uncultured Alphaproteobacteria bacterium
ATATATCGCTAGTGTTAGACATCATGTTAGAGATGTTTTTTCATACGAGGGATCGCTAAAATATTTATTCAACCGTTTGCCAATTGGCGACCATTTATGATCCCAAAATCCCCACGGCGCAGTAACGCATGAACCAATAGTCGATAATGAAAATCAAAACGCCAGTTGCTCTGTGCCGACAAATGTTCGCTGCATAATCTCGATAGGCAAATTCGCCAAAGTGCCTGATATGAAATTAACCGCTGCCCATATCGGAGGAACGCCAAGCGCAGTCTCGACATTGACCGTCACACCAGAGGCAGCGGTCGTATCGCCATATCCCAAGATATACAGAAAGTTTTCAGCAGATACAGGTATATTGGGGTTTTCGAGTGACCGTTTTTCAGTCTTTATAAACCTGTCAAACATGCCCATAGTGATTTTGCCTTTTAAATAATTTGGGATATGATGAGATGACACCGACAAACGTGGTTTCGATGAATTTTAAAACTGCTTCAGCCATGCAGGAGTTCATCGACGTGTATGAAAAAGATGCTCCATCTCTTTATCCTCAAGCTGAGTTATTACTGTTGGTTAAAATCGATGATGCAAGTCTTATTGCAGTAGCTGCTTACCCTTCAGAGGAAGGTCGACTAGCTGCCAAGAAAACAGCAGAGGAACGCATTGAGGGTCACTTAGCTCCCTTGTTCAAAGAAAACTTCCGACTGGTTGGCGACATGGTAGTAAAACACCAAATCAAACAGCCATCTTGAATTCAGGATCTTCCCAAGGTGAACTGACACCCAAGGCATCCTCAGCAGACATACAGCCCAGAGCCATAGTTAAGGCCACCAGACCATCAATCTTGGAGTAGCTTTTGGATTTGTGCAGTTTACGGTTTCCCGCTGGATCGCTTTGCACAACGGCTCCTGCTGCGCACATATTTAAAAGTGGATGACCAGCGTGGCATAGCTTACGTCCGGCAACCAGTTGCTCCAGCTTATCGACTGCGGGAGCCATATCTTTGAAGCCTTG
The DNA here is from genome assembly GCA_913031285.1 of uncultured Alphaproteobacteria bacterium. Taxonomy (GTDB): domain Bacteria; phylum Pseudomonadota; class Alphaproteobacteria; order Rhodobacterales; family Rhodobacteraceae; genus LFER01. The sequence continues at coordinate 1,015 of CAJWEI010000106.1, forward strand.
ACCTAACGGCTGAATCGGTATTTGCGCACCGATATTGTCCAGCTCACGCTTGAAATCTGAGATGTGCCAGCGGTCATAAGCAAGGAGCTGGAGGTTATACTCTGCGCTTATTTCAGCGACTGCGGTGGCAATCACTTCGGGCTAGATAACAGGACCATTGATTGTGGTCACATACCCTTGGTCAGCCCATACACCCCAAGGGACTTTCTTACTCTGTGCCTTGTCCCTCAGCCCGTCCTCTGGAAGCCAGAAGTGTGGCGCGATGTGGAACTTCCCGTCCTTGGAAAACACCAAGACCAGAGCGGTCAAATCGCGACTTGCCGATAGATCAAGTCTAGCGAATACAACATCGCCAGCCTCGACATCAGGAGGAGCTGCGTTAGCCTCCCATTCCGCACGGGAGAGGAACGGAGACTACGCCTCTATCCGCTGATTGAGAAACAACCATCGGAAGGAATTGGCCTTTGTTGGTAAGCGGTCGGCCTGCTGAGCAAAATCCTTGATGTCTTGTAAAGATCGAAACTTACGAAGCGCGGGGTTGGCTACTTGCCACGCTTTCTTGTCAAGAATTTCACAATTTTTTGGAGCCGTATGGAGATGCGAAACAATCTTTTTATCGCCTGCCACTGCTGCGTCATCCAGCCAAACGCTAAATAGATCACTATCCGTGGCAGCTTGCGTGGAAATAGCAATAAGTAGCGGATCATCATGTGCGCCTTGATCGCTGTCGATGCTTCTTCGACCACAGTACCAAAATAGCTTATCTTGCCTTTTGCATAACTAAAAACACAATCGCCGACTTGGGCATCCATCATAGTGTCGTAGAAATAGTTACGGTCACCATTCGATTTTAGCTTGGGCGACCATAGGAAGCCGCCTCCAATTTCCGATTTAAAGGTTTGTTTGTGATTTACCCACCAGTATTTACTCAAATAGTCCACCATAAATCATAGTAATCTCAGTACAATCAGTAGAGCTATCACCGTGACCCGCAACGCTTGCAATTCTGCTTTTCACTATCAAGTTCATTATCTGAATAGCCTTAGTAATATCGACAAAATAATACTTAACAAAATACATGTTCCAAAGGGAATAAAGAGTTGCGTACTGCCTATCTTTACACTGAAATCCAAGGGTAGCTTGCCAAAAGGTAGTCGGCTTAAAAGAGGCCACAGTAACCCGACAGCAATAACAAGAGCACCAAATATAAGCAGAATTTTTTGCATCATTAAAACCTTTGTTTCTCAAGCTATGGCTTAATTTAATTATCATTAACCTTAATACTCATCGGGTTATATGCTATAATAATCCTATGAAAAACGGTCGAAATACGGACGGAAGGTTCTCCAAGGGGAATACTGGCAGACCCAAGGGTGCTAGGAACCTAAAGACAGTTGCTATTGAGAGCCTCCTAGAGGGTCAAGCAGAGGCCTTAACGCAAACTGCTATATCCCCACAAGGCGTTAAAGGGCGATACAGTAGCCCTACGCCTGTCTAAGTTTAGATAATGAAGCTACGGCAACCGCTGCTAGAACTATAAGCCCTACTAGGATTTCACGTACGTAACTATCTACCCTTAACTGTGTCATACCATTATCGAGTACGCCTAATATAAGTACTCCAACCAGTGTATAGATCACTTTAGGCTCCCCTCGACGGCTCATGGTCATACCAAGAAATACTGCCGCGATAGCGTCAAGCATCAAGCCAGAACCCTGGGTCGGATTTGCAGAGGCCACTCGTGCCGCATACATAAGGCCTGCTCCTGCAGCACCAAGTCCTGTCAATGAAAAGGCATAAAGACGCAGTCGAACAACTTTAATGCCTGCCAAATGGGAAGCTTCTTTATTGCCACCGATCGCATAAAGGCGCCTACCAAAGTTTGTGTGCTCTAAGATACACCAACAGATAAAAATCACGAGACCGGCAGTTATAGTTAACATAGGGATCTTTATGTCGCCGATTTCAATGCCAGCTCGAGCGAAACCAGAGAAACTTGCAGGAATATCGCGTCCAAAGACAGTTTTGCCATCTGAAAGAAGGAACGCCATCCCCGAGAAAACTGTCAGAGTTCCCAGAGTTGCCACGAAAGGCAATATACCTACTACAGACACCAAGAACCCGTTAAAAAGGCCTCCCAGGACGCCCACCAAAAGTGCTGCGCTCAATCCAACCCAAACGGGGTAGCCTGCCGTAAAAATCATAGCGGCAACGATCCCAGACAGCGAAGCCATTGATCCCACAGAGAGATCAAAGTCATTCATTACCATTACAATTGTCATGGTTGTAGCAACGACTGCCAACATTGAAAGTTGCTGGCTGATATTAATGAGGTTGCGAGCTGTCAGAAATGTGTCGGGCAGCTTCAGTGCAAAGAACAACAAGATCAAGACAAAGCCTAAAAGTGTTCCAGATTGACGGAGTTTTTGCATCATTTTTCAGGCCGCATCATTGTTATTGAAGAAGTGAGAAAGTAGATCAGCACTTGTCATTTCGCCACGCTCTAGCAAGTGGGCCTGACGCCCTTCTTGCATCACTAAAACTCGATCGCACATGCCTAAAACTTCCGGCAAGTCAGTTGAAGTGAGAATGACGGCACACCCATTAGCACTCAGCTCTCGAACAAGAAGGTAGATGTCATACTTTGCTCCGATGTCTACACCGCGTGTTGGCTCATCTAGCAAAAGAAGTTTTGGGTTGCCTTGTATTGCTCTGGCAAAGACGATCTTCTGCTGGTTACCACCGGAAAGTTGCCCAACTGGCTGAGTGGAACCGCTTGATTTCAGTTGTACCTTTCCACCGAACTCAAGGGCGTCCTTGTTTTCAAGCCAAGGTTTTGCGTAAAAACCGTAATCACTCAAATGAGGAAGCACTATGTTTGCTCGGACAGACATATCTAAACAAAGGGCCTCTCCTCGGCGTTCACGGGGAATGTAGGCAACACTGCGCGCCCATGCATCTGAAGGAGACCTGGGTAGTTCCTCATCAAGAAATGAAGCAGCTCCGCTCTTTACTTTCCCAAGACCCATGAAAAGCTTTAGCAATTGGGTCTGCCCTGCTTCAGCCAAACCAGATACGCCCAGTATCTCTCCTGCGCGTAATTCAAAGTTTAGATTCTGGAGATTGGAAGTATCCACATTTTCTAGGCTTGCGATGGTGTCTATTCCAATTGGGACCTCGCGTTTTGGATAGGCGTCTTTGAAGTCACGGCCTGTCATTGCTTGGATAATATCAACCTTCGAAGTCTTGGATATTTCATTCTTGCTGACAAACTCACCGTCACGCAAAACGGTGATATCGTCGCAAATCCTCAGGATCTCGTCTATTCGATGAGATACATAAAGAATGGCAGTTCCTTTAGCCTTTAATCGCTCAATAACGTCAAATAGCATTTCAGATTCTTCGCCAGTCAACGCGGCCGTTGGTTCATCAAGAACATAAAGAACTGGTTCATTCTGATCTGCAGAGACAAGCGCAGCAGCTATCTTCATCATCATTTTGTCGCCCGCAGGCAAATCTCCAGCAGGTAGAGTTACATCAACATGGGTTGCTCCTAAAAAGGCCAGGGCCTCTTCCGCTTGGGTTTTTACCTTATTCCAATCGACGGCGAAGCCAAACCTGCGTGGAAGATCCCGACCAAGCAATATATTCTCGGCTACGGAAACCTGAGGGACAATATTCAACTCTTGATGAATAAAACGAAACCCTGCCTTGTGTGCATCTTGTGCGTCGTTCAGTGGTAGAGGGCTCCCGTCCTTAGTTACACTGATACTATCAGGTTTTAGAACACCTGCGATCAATTTAATCAGTGTGGATTTACCTGCACCGTTCTCGCCCATAAGTGCATGAACTCGACCACTAGAAAGATTAAGAGTCACATCGGCTAAAGCAGGAAACCCACCAAATGCCTTGGACATATTCGAGAAAGTCAGGCTTTGCATCTTAACATCTTTAACTTTGAAATGGCAGGAGTTCAGCGCTTCAGCCCTTTCGTCCTGCCACTAATCAGCAATTATAAAAACGAAGGTATATTATTGACCTGCATTATTGGCGGTAACCATCTTTGTTGGAACATAGATGACACGAGCGCGCTGCTCTGCCCCAGACATCGCACCTGCAACCACATCAGCTGCAGCTGCACCCATCGCCCCAAAGTCCTGAGCGATTGAGGCTTCAAAGTTTCCAGCCAATGCTATCGCATCACGAGCTTGCGGGTTTGCGTCAATGCCAGTGATTACAATGCCCTCTCCCTCACGCCCAGCGCCTTCTATAGCCTGTAAAGCACCAAGTGCTGGTTGGTCCCATGCAGCCCATACAGCAGCAATCGAGCCAGCCTCTGGGTTCGCAGCAAGTATAGCTTCCATTTTAGCACGACTGTCTGCGATACCACCATCAGACACATCAGGTGTTACTCGATCCAGCACTTCAATATCAGGGAAGTTCCCAAAGATCGCGTCTGCGACCACTCCACGGATTTGAACTGGCGGGAAAGCATCAAAGACGAACATAACCACTTTGCCAGCGCCCTCAATTCTATTGGCTATATATACAGAGGTTTCTGCAGCCATGGCGTAGCCATTAGACGTAACATTAGCAACGAGCAGAGGATCAGTGCCAGCGTCAAGGCCTACTACAGGTATACCTGCCTCTTTGGCACTCTGTAGTCCTACATTCACTTGTGCCGGATCGACAGCAATTACAATTGCATCAACGTTCTGAGTGATTGAGTCTTCAATACGGCTGATTACTGAAGCCACATCACCTGCAGTGTCTATAACATTGACTTCCCACTCTTTTTCGGATGCAGCGGCCTCAAAGCCCTCTATGGCCATCTGGGTACCAGGCTGCGCTAGATAAGGTGTTATCACAGCAACAGTCTCCGCCCATGCAGATGACGCTGTAAGCGCGAACAATGATACGGCTGTTTTCAGTAGTGTTTTCATAAATATTCTCCCAATATAACAGAGATCACTATGACACAGTAAATCCTTATGCAAAGCCTGTTTGTGCCTAATTAAGTATTGCGAACCACAAAAACGTAAGGTTATCAGGCTTTTTAATCTTTACTCAGTTGCGTCAATCGCTTTCCAATACTCGCATTTTCCTTAATTGCCTCTTTGTAAATCTGAAACACAGATGCATATAAATCAGCCTTTTTTGGATCAGGCATGCACAGCGTACTATATTGAGTGAGAGCAGTGCTGGCTTCGTCAAAACTAGAATATATTCCAGTACCAATAGCAGCTAAAGTCACCGCCCCTGAGATACCAGGTTCACCAGCAGTCAGAGTTTGAAGAGGTGTATTTAGCACATCTGCCCTAATCTGAGTCCAAGCTTGCGATTTAAAACCACCGCCCCCACAGGAAATAATGTCGCTGTCAACATCCGCAGACATCTTAAGAGTTTCTAATGCTTGTCGGGCTGCAAAAGCTACCCCCTCATAAACAGCGCGAGCGAAGTCAGGTAAACGGGTCTGGCGACTAACGCCCAGGAAAGCACCACGAAGGTCAGGGTCCCAGTGAGGAGCGCGCTCTCCTTCCAGCTGAGGTAAAAACAAAGGGGTAGCTGCATCGCGCGTAGTTTCAGCAACCATTGCTGACATTTCTTCCATAGTTATTCCACTAACCTGGGTAAACCATAGCTTTGCATCACCACCATTTTGCGTTGGGGCTGCATGTACCCTAAGGCCATGAGCTTCTGGAAAAACAATTGCACCAGGTGTTGGGACAACCTTGGTCGAAGAAATACCAAGGATTTCGCTGGTTCCGCTCAAGTATATACTGGACTGTTCCTTAGCCCCGCCGGTTCCTACTAAACCCGCCCAAGCATCCATAGTACCGGATACGATAGGGGTTCCTTTTAGGGGGCCTTGCTTTACGTCTCCTGCAATGCTTGTGATGGCAACTAAGGGAGACATCCGTTCAGCAGCACCTGGCACAAGCGCCAGAACTTCTGGAATGTAATTTAAGTCGTTATCAACAAGACCGATGTTGGAAAGAGGGTCAGTAGATGCTTTTCCCGTCAGTTTCAGCATGCAGTAATCTTTTGGCAACATGACCCAACGAGTTTTATCCCAAATGTCAGGCCGATGCTTAACCATCCAAGCCATTCGCGAAATTGCATGGCTGGCATCGATTGGCATTGGTGCACCCCACCAAGCTTCTTTTTGCTCAGTTGTTACTTGTGCATCAAGAACTGCAGCCTCCTCGCTCGCACGACGATCTTGCCAAAGGATAGCGGGGCAAATGGCATTTCCACCTGCATCAACAAACACGTGGGTATTGACCTGACTACATAAACCAATAGCAGCTATTTGATTCATTTCGAAAGCGTTGAGAGCCTTTTCAATGAGTCGGACCCAATCGTCTGAGTTTTGCTCAACGATAGTGTCTCCAGTTCTTTTCGTGGGATAGCTTTCCACAAAGCTTGAATGGACAGCACCTGATTTGTCCAACACCGCTGCTTTGACGGAAGTCGTGCCCACATCAATTCCAATTAGTTTGTCATTTGGCATCAGGTTTGTCCGCTAAAGTTCATAAAAGTGAGCTCATTTCAGATATTCCACCACCCATCGCCCTTATTACTGAAGTATTCTTCTCCAGATTTATTATCACGAAATATACGATAAAATGAGTAACCTACTCCCCCTTGCCCACTTGATAGACCTGTAAACGCTGCAAATAAAGTTATGTTTTCGTTAAAGCTAACAGTAAAGCCAGAACAATTCGTTCCATCACTCTCATCTTGTGAGTTATCCACTATATTTTTTACCTCAGTGAGTTCAGCGGCATTTAGTTTTGCTCCCTCACTTATAGCCTGAGCCCAATCATCTGAAATATCTGTTATTTTTCCTCGTAATGACCAGCCCAAGTCGTAAGCCTCTGGGTGATTAATCATATCCTCAAAAAGGCCCTCGTCAAAATCAAAATAACAACCTAATGGCTCCCCCCATGCCAGACATGATAAGTGGAATAGGACCTCTTCCCCTGCTTCATTTGCCTTGACAGTATATTCAGATTCAAGCCACTCCAATTAATCTTCTGGATCTGATGCAATTAGACCTTCAAAAGTCATGACTTATCCTCTTTTAGCCTTTGTTGGCATACAGAAAGGCTACCAACTGGACTTTTACCATTTTGTTTCTTTTCACGATATCAGATCAGTTTTTTGGATCTAGATGTATTCGCAATTACAAGGTGGAATCTGGAGCCAATACAAATTCCAATCACTATTTGTATATTTTAATAATATTATTAATATGTTACATATGTTTATTAATTCTAAATAGGGACCTGTACTAGCTTTTCCGACTAACATTGACCTTGAAATCTAAACCAAAGCGTCCTTTAAACACCTCAAGTAAAGTCTTGTTAGTGATCTCTTGAACAGCTGCTGGGACTATCAGACTGTCGTGCACTGGTAGTGCTGGAATGCCGCTGACCTTTAGGCGTTTCATTGTCTCGATTACGCCTTGGCTTTCCTCATACATCAGTCGGCTCCATCGGACGCCACAAGCAGGCCAGTTTGTGAGCATTGGAAACCTTTTCAGTATCGGATCTAGTATGCTTGTGTAAGTCAAAGATCTAGGCCTGCGTTGACCAGCCTTCTCGATGCTTTCTAATGCCCGCGAAGGCCAAGCCCTATGAAAACCTGTGTGCCCTAAGGTCGAGGTAATCCAAGCCTTAACTACGGATCGATCTATGCCTTCTACCCATATATGTCCTCACCAGCAGGTAGTTTATAAGACAGAAGACCATGGATAACCTTAAAAAACTTGCATTAATATTTATTTCTACAATAGGTTGTCTATTTTTCTTTATGTCAAGTCTTTGGGCTTTCTTTAGTCTTTGGTAGTGATTATCTCCAACCGCATAAAGACGACCTCCTAAGTTCCAAGAGAACTCAGGTCTATCAGTTTCGTTAAATATGCGCCTGAGACCATAGAACTCCATGCCTTGATCGATTTGCTCGTAAAGGTACTTATTGATCTCCATGAGCTCCGCCTTCAATGCAGAGTTGGCGTTCCAGCGCAAAGCCGATGTTGAG
>CAJWEI010000107.1 GCA_913031285.1 uncultured Alphaproteobacteria bacterium
CAAAGATGGTGTGAAGGTGGAATAGGGAAACCAGAAAGTGTTTTTCAACAATCTGGACTATTTGATTTCAGTCCCTTTCTTTTCGCAATCCACACCCATCGGGTATTTTGTTCACCTGTGTTGTGGAATTCCAATAATTTCTCTCTTCTCCTTCTTTGCGCTGTTTTGGGTTATATTTCTGATTGTCTGGGTGGACGCAGGCAACACCCACTCCAATCCCTAGTCCCCAATGGTTGTAGGCACATTGGTAGCAGTCTTGAATCTTCATTGTCTGATACCCCTTTCCGTTTTTCTGCACCAAAAAAATTTTGAAAATGGACTTTCTGTAAAAGGGTGGGGTTCTAGAGAACTTTCCCTGACGCAAATATGGGACCCGTAAATGTAAAGTCTCAACTTCGATCTATGGAGGCAGGTGACAAACTTCCAGTGTCACTTTTGAGTATACTCGATCACCCAAACAAAATTTACATCACTTATTTTTTGGAGCGGTAAAGAGTATAAATTCACAGGCGCGAACTTTAGAAATCGTATAATTTGCGCGTTTCTCGAATAAATCTTGGACAGTAGATACTGATTTAAATTCAAGGTTTTCAGAAATAAATTTCATATATTTTGTGTAAATCTTTTTTTGTTTGATTTTATAGTCAGAAACTCCAAAATTTTTAGCAACTACACTATCCCAAATTGGGAAAAATTCTGGATTTATGAAGTGCAAAACTTTACTCAAACCGACCCAAGAATTATTTATGGGGGAAGTTTCTAACCCATCGACTAAGTTAAACGCAGATTGGAAATCGTTTATTTGTCTTGCGGCAATCAAGTGATCGTTTATGTGATCGTCGAAGGTAAGATTTTGCAATATAGTAGGCATCCAACCATATACTATATGTGCAACTCCCGGCACCGCATTACTGCCCATAGCATCACATAGGTGGGCAGTAGATTTGAGCAAAAGGGGATATGATTTCACGTAACGATCAGTAGGATCTACCTTTTGCGATAAATCCTCATCAGTCGTCTCAAAACGTTGACGTGCGGCATCAAAATTCATGATATGGTCCTAGAGATGAAAAAGTTTAACACCACGCACCACCAACACAAGAATTGGCGATTGTCAAAAAACATTATACGACTCAGATTAATTCTGTCATTTTTGAGTACACTCGATCACCCATTTTTGATGTTACAAAAAGCACACATAAAGTGTAATTTATAAGCAATAACAGCACTTTAAGTTACATTTATGGTAGGGTCTAGAAGTAAAAGTTACAGATGGAGATTCTATGAAATACGGATACGCAAGAGTGAGTTCTGTTGGACAAGATTTAACCATTCAAGTGCAGACTTTGAAAAATGCAGGATGTGATGTGGTTCGTGAAGAAAAGGTGTCTGGCACATCTCTGAATGGTCGCACTGAACTTCAAACCCTGATGGAATTCATGCGGGATGGTGACGAACTGGTTGTCACTCGAATTGATCGACTTGCGCGTTCCATTCGTGACTTACAAAATCTGGTGCATGAACTGAAACAGCGTGGCGTCACTCTCTCTGCAACTGAACAACCCATTGATACCAAGACTTCGGCAGGGAAGGCGTTTCTGGACATGTTGGGCGTCTTCTCTGAGTTCGAAACCAACCTTCGGAAAGAGCGGCAGATGGAAGGTGTCCGTAAGGCAAAAGAACTGGGTGTCTACAAGGGACGCGGCAGGACTATTGATGCATCTCAAATATTCGAACTGAAACAGAATGGATATGGTGCAACCAAGATTTCAAAAGAGTTGGGCATCACTCGGCAGTCTGTCTATCGTCTGTTGAAGGAACAACCTGTCCAGTCTGTTACTGTTTAACGGTGAAGTGCAGCAATTTTCATTCGAAAAATTGTCTCGGTGGTTCTATGCTGTTCAATTATGAAACTCATTATTGCCACACCCAGTCCATACGCACGTAAAGCACGAGTAGTCTTGCGTGAGAAACAGATCGATTTCGAAGAAATTGTAGATGTCCCATGGAACAGAGACACCCTTACCAAAAACCTCAATCCTCTTGGAAAGATTCCAATCCTAATCGAGGAAGGAAAAGAACCACTATTCGATAGTAAAATTATTGTTCAATACCTTGATCACGTGAACCAAACCCCACTGATGTATCCGAAAGATCCTCTGGATAATATCAACGCGAGGGTAATTGAAACAACGGCGGATGGTGTTTGCGATGCAGTTGTTTTGGTATTTCTTGAGAATTCAAGAAAAGAAACATTGCGCAGTAATGACTGGATCCAAAGGCAAGAAGCAAAGATTTATGAAGGCACCAAATATCTTTCAGACTGCCTTGGAACTAAGAAATATTTTGTAGACGATCATTTTACCATTGCGGATGTGTGTGGATTTTCTTGTCTGGAATATCTTGATTTAAGGTTTGCGAAATTCGATTGGAGAACAGAATACCCAAATCTGGAGAGTTATTGGCATATCCACAAAGGCAGGCAATCTTTTCTGGAGACAAAACCAACAGCACAAATCATTGAACCCTTGGAAGACTAATGATTACTCAGACGCAAATGTCTGCAAATTCTTGATCTGTGCAGGACTTCTTTCCATGAATTTCAGATAGAACCTCTCCAACTGATTTACAGACGTTCCAGCATTCTTTGCAAACTCATAGATGTTGATTGCAATGGTATTTCTTCACTAAAACCTGATTATCTATTTATTTGCAACTCGGTTTAAATGCCTCACTTGTTGATCACTTCGTTCCATATATTTCAAATAAAATCTTTCCAATTGATCGGTGCTTGTTCCTGCATTCCTTGCCAAATCATAAATATTAATTTCCCCACCTGATGTTCGTAGACGAGTTTGCAATCCATAATGTCGAAGAGAATACAAAGTCCTAGGGTTGCCATCCTTATCAGTCTTTAGATTGCTGGTTTTCAAAATATGATTGAATATGTCACCACTTGTACGCACTGCTGTTCCTCTGTTCTTTACGTCAGGAAGAAATAAATAATCGTGTAGTTCATTTTTCCCCTTATTTTCGGTCATTAAGTTTTCGTAAAATTCTACCGCCATTGGTGTTGAATCTACGATCCTATTACCTGTCTTTCCGTTTACGTCTATTCGTAAAAACTCACGATTTTTACGAACTTCAATATCTTTGTTTTTTATAGCAAATGCTTCTGTGTTCGTTGGTCTTAAATATGTGTGAACGAGTAGCAACACGAAATAGTAAAACTCTTTTGTAATCTGCCGCCCTTTAACCTTATCACCACGTTTTATTGCTTCCTTGATGCCTTTAAGTAACTTTTTATAGTCTCCCTCAGTGAATGTGACGCGTGGATTATCTTTGCGGGTGATCTTTGGTGACGGTGGTATATGAGGAATTACATTCTCGTCATATGCCAGTCGCAATATTTTTTTTATCAATACAGCATGTCGATTTTTTACAGATGCCGATAGTGGTTTGTCCCTATTGTCATCCATAACATCTAAATATTCAGAAATATCGCTCGTTCTAATGTTCCGAATATCTGTCCTATTAAAGTAATCAATTACACCATCTTTATTACGAAATAGTAGTTTTTCATCGTCTTTAGCAAAGGTAGCACTCCGCTCGCCGTTACGAACCATTCGCCTTTGTCTGTGAGTTAGTTTTTCAGCAAAATATATAAATGTCAGGTTTCTGGGAGTTCCTTGCAAAGAACCTTTAACCTTAAGGTCTGCATATATTTCTTCTGCAACTTCTGCTGCCTCAAGACGTGAGGTTTCTTTGGTGGAACGAACTAGGTATTGCCGCTCGCTATTGTTCCAAATCCTCGCATACCAAAATGGAGAAGCGCCTCGCTTGTATAAAGTCACCCCTTTTCGAAGATGCTTTTTTCCAGTTTCGTCAAATCTACTACGACCACCTGCCATAACACCATTATAGTGTATAACTGTGTATAACTCAATAACGGAGATTTCTGCCGAAATTTTCTCTCGATGAGAAGTCCATAAGTTATTGATCTTACGAAGTAAAAATGGTGCCCAAAGAGAGTATAGAACTCATATTTAAATCAATAAGTTAAAAGACATAATATTATTTATATACATATGGTTATGATCTCTACTGTCCATATCTGTCTTCTCCTGTATTGCTATATACTGGAAAAAAATGTACCATAAATCGTACCATTTTGGAGATACTGTAATGCAGTTTCGAACTGACACTGAGATAAAAAGATGGAAGCCAAAAGACAATAACACCCGCGCCCGGTGTGGCCCAAAGCTGTATGTCCGCGGTTATAAAGCAGGCCGTAAAATATTCCAGCTGCGCTTCGCAGTTGACCAGAAAACATATTGGCTTGATGTCGCTGATTATCCTGAAATGCCGCTGGCCATGGCGCGTGAGATTGCAATCGCTTCAGGAAGATTAATCAAAGCTAAGGAATGCACAGTCGAAAGCCTGCGGGTGGCATTACCAAAGTCTGACAGTGCCATTTCGTTAGAAAAGCGGATTAAGGCGCAGGACGTCGATGCTCAGCAAACGAGCCGTGTGCCAACATTCGACGCGGCCTATCGGGCTTGGTACAAAATGCAGGTTGCTTCGAACCGTTGGATTAATACTGCCAGTGAGCGCAGACCGATCAGAGTGTATGAAATTCATGCGCAGCAACTCATTGGGGCCCTTCCCCTTGATAAAATCCGCAGACCCACAATCAAGTCGTTCATGCAGCCTCTTTTCACCACAACTACCGAGCAGGCATCACAGCTGTTGGGCTTTATGTATGAAGTCTTTGAAGCCGCCTACGATGACGAACTTATCGATGGTAATCCCTGTCCACGTAAATCCTCATTTACGGTACCCAAAAAAAACGTCCATCACGCAGCATCACTTCACTTTTCAAGATTACCGGAGTTGATGGGCTGGTTGCAAAAAGCACCATTTAGCCAACCAATAAAAACAGCAATGCGATTGGCCGTAATCACAGGCCACAGGGCTAGCGTAGTAAGCAATATGCGATGGGATCACCTCAACCTCGAAACGGGTGTGTGGACCGTGCCAGAGCGCGATGTGGAGGCGCGTGAGGTTGGCTTAATGAAGTCAGGTCGATCATTTGCCAGCAAACTGCCCGAGAGGCTGCTGGTGGAGCTAAGGAAGCTACACGCCAACCAATCACATGAGGTTTACGCGTTCTCAGTTGATGGCCGCAAGCCAATCAATGCAGAAACCCTGCGCCGCAATTTTCAAAAGTTTGCACCAATAACCTCGCATGGATTTCGAAATACTTTCAAAACGTGGGCACTGAACCAAAATCCACCAATCGATAACTTTTTAGTTGACCGATACGTTGACCATGCACTTGCTGGGCTCGACAAACATTATCGACGAGACGATCTATTTCAACAGCGCGCCGAACTCGCTGAACGGTATTGTGCCTTTGCCATGGGAGATAGCAATGAGTGATGGTGATATTCCAAATTTTGATGAAGATCCTACAATTAATACAGTATCACAGCTGTATCAGAAACAACGCCCTCCTTTTCGTGGCCTTGAAACAAAAGCCGAGATGGAAGGTCATTTTGGTGGACCCGTTGATTATAACCCTTTTGGCACCAACGACCTCGTTCAACCTTGTGGGGTTACCGATCAAATCTACTACGAGTTTTTTGTAAATTACAAATTAAGACCGGACATAAACATTTTAATCGATTTGTTAAAAAATCATTCTGTTTACGGCAGCCCAGAAATCAGTAATGAATTGATCCGATTATTAAAAAAAACACGCATTAAACCTATTTCCAATAAGCAAATGGAAACCGAGGTCGTCCATCAAGCTGTAAAGGAATACTTTTCGTTGATAGACCCGAAAAGGGGTGAAGTTGAAGCCGCTTATCAAGATATTGTTGATAAGTTGGAGGAGGATTTTGAAGTTACATTTACAATCAATAATGTACGAAATATTATAAAACGTGCTCGAAAAAATGGATGGGACGGCGAATTTTACAGAGGCCTGAATATCAATAATAGGTCAAGCTCTGACAGCGCTTGACCCCCTAAACCTTTTGACCAGCGTACATTTATGGTCATTATACGTCAGCAACGAAACCAACACAGGAAACGTTGCTATGACTTCAAGCACAGAAAACAGCGTGAAATCCTCGCAGATTGAACATCTGTTGAAAATCACAGACGTTATGGAAATTATTGGCTGCGCACGGTCAAAGATCTATGAGCTGGTAAAGGATGGCGTTCTGCCAAGGCCTATTTACATCACGCCGACCATGCCACGATGGCAACCAAAAACCGTCAATCAAGCCATCGCTAAGCTGGCTGAAAAATCCAAAAAATAAAATCCCGCCAAGCCACTGAAACTTGACGGGAAAAGAAAAGGTTTATCACCCTTTTACCTATCATTTTCGGCGGATTCTGGCAAGAGCAGGACTGCGAACATGAACCAGCAACAAGGGCAGATTAAGCCCCAAATAGAATGTGATAGCGAATTGCCACTTTTGCGAACCGACCCCGACAAGGGAGGTGAGGGAGGTGTTTCACAGGTGACCAATTTAGAATTTATCGACGCCGTATTTCCAAGACTGCCAGAACAAGCCTATGCGGCTGTATCCACGAAGGGCGGTGACCCAACGAAAGGTGGCTATACAGCGCGGCGAGCTGACCAAGCGACAACGAGCTTGGCGCCTACAGCCAATAACTATGTCAATTGTTCGAGCTTTTATCATGGCGAAAATGGGTCCTTCAGGGCGTTGAAGGGACAGTTTGCGGCATGCCATTTTCTAATGCTGGACGACCTAGGCACCAAGGTTGATTTGGATCGCTTTAAAGACTTCGACTTGTCATGGTTGATTGAGACAAGCCCCAGCAATTACCAAGCTGGGATAATTCTGAGTGAGCCGATTACTGATCGTCCAGTGGCTGAACGCCTGCTGAATGGCCTTATCGATGCTAAATTATGTGATGCCGGCGCTAATCAGCCGTCAACCCGCTGGGCGCGTCTGCCTGTGGCTATAAACGGAAAGCCTATGCACCAAATGGAAAATGGTGCGCCGTTTCAATGCCGTCTAGTCGAATGGTGCCCTGACAATCGATATTCACCTGATGCAATAGTGGAAGAGCTTCAGTTGGAACTTGCGCCTGCCGGGCGACCCAAGAAAACCAAAAAAGCTCGAAAGCAAAGGTTTGCGGGTTCCGCGGATAAAGGCGTTCATACGCAAAAAGAAGATGAAAGCCCTGTCCTTGCGAAACTTAAAGCGCAAGGCCTTTATAAAACGCCGCTTGGTGAAGGGAAACATGACATAACCTGCCCTTGGGTGGTTGAGCATACGGACGCGATTGATCATGGGACCGCATATTTCGAACCAGATGAAGACTATCCAACAGGCGGGTTTTGTTGTCAGCATTCCCACGGCGATAAATACCATATTGGTGAACTATTAGAATTTCTCGAACTACAAAGATCACAAGCCCAGAACAAACCTTTAATCCGCTTGTATGCAGGCCAACTAGATCGAATTGTGGATGCCGCAGAAAAAGAACTGGCAAGCCGGGGGCATCATTTTCAGTCGGGCGGGTTGATCGTTTCAATAAAAACGGACCCGACCAGTGGGGACCCATCTATTATTCCAACAACGGCTCCAGCCTTAACACGCGAGTTATCCATCGCGGTAGCTTGGGAAAGGTATGATAAAAAAGAGGACGAGTGGGTACCGGCTGATCCCCCCGCAAGGCATGTAAGCGTCTTATTTGACACTCAAAAGTTTGCGCGATTACCGCCACTTGCGGGGCTTACCCGCCAGCCATATTTCAGTGAGGCGGACGGAAAGCTGATAACTGAGCCGGGTTATAATCCCCAGACCCATCTTTTCGGCGTCTTTGATGCTCAACAATTTTCTATGCCGGAGCCTACCGTTGAAGCTGCACAAGAGGCTTTGAGCCTGCTTGAGGGACTACTCAGCGAGTTCCACTTTGTATCGGAGGCAGATAAAGCTGCCGCAATTTCTGCGATGGTCACGGCCACAGTGCGTCCCACTTTGTCCCATGCCCCTGCCTTTCACGTTAGGGCACCAACTATGGGAAGTGGTAAAACATACTTGTGTGAACTGATCGGCGCTTTTGCAGGCCCCGGACTAAACCACAAAATAAGTTATCCAACCTCATCTGAAGAAGCTACCAAGGTTATTCTGTCCCTGCTGTTAACTGGACCCGCGGTTATAGAATTTGATGATATGGATGGCGACTGGACACCACACGGCGTCATCAAGCGTGCACTTACCGCAGAACAAATAACGGAACGCATTTTGGGAGTCAGCAAGACGGCATCAGTCAGCACACGCACGTTATTTCTAGGATCAGGCAATAATGTGGGGCCAATACGCGATCTGCTTAGGCGCGTGATTACAATCCACTTAGACCCACAGTGCGAAACACCTGCAACGATTGCTTATGAGAACACTCCCTTAGAAAAGGTTCGTCAGGACCGGGGGAAATACGTTGCTGCGGTGCTTACACTCATTATGGCATGGAAAACCGCAGAGGTCCCAAGGGCGGGCGTTAGTAGTATCGCCACGTTTAACGGTGCTTGGTCAGAATATTGTCGTCATCCGCTTATTTGGCTTGGCCTACCCGATCCTGCGACTGCTCTGTTAAACCAGCTCAAACACAACCCAGACAGCGAAGACCTCAGCAATCTAATGACACACTGGCACGCTGTTTTTGGTTCTTCACCAACGACAGTGCGGAAGGCAAAAGAAGAAGCCACTAAAAATCAAAGCCTTCTGGACGCAATGCTGGAATTCCAAATAGATGATGGGCGTGGCGGTTTAAATCCGAACAAGCTGGGCCAATTACTGGGTAAAAATGCAAACAAAATTGTTGGGGGGTATCAACTCCAGCCAGCAAAGGCAGACGGACGGCGTGGCTGGCGTGTGGTGAAATTGTAAACACCGCCCTCACCTCCTTTAAACCGGTCGGTTGTGAAAAGTGTCAGTCAAAAAATACACATTGCGGCTC
>CAJWEI010000108.1 GCA_913031285.1 uncultured Alphaproteobacteria bacterium
TACGGGTGACATCAGGCGTTGAATTGACCGATCGTGACGCCCCGCCCGATTTTGGACAAATCACCCGATCAGCGACTTTGGCGGGCGAGGCGGTCAAGCTTGGCAAACAGATCGAAGACACACCATGGATGGGGCGGCGGCCAACCCTCGTTGATTCGCTGCCAATGATTGGTGCCGCGCCACGCCATGATGGGCTGTGGTTCAATTTTGGGCATCATCATATTGGCCTGTCGATGGCGCCCGGATCGGCATTGCTATTGGCGGCTTTGATCAAAAATATTCCGCCGCCGATTGATCCTGCACCTTTTCAGGCGTCTCGATTCTCAATTTGATTTGATAATTTTAGCTTTAGATAGGTTGGTTGTGGATACAGTCAGCATCAGCAAGTTGCTAACAAATGTTATGAAAGAATAATTGATTAACGAATAAACGCAACATCGCCGGCCTAAGCAATACGGTGGAACGGGGAACGGATCAGGTCAAAGAGTTGAGGCGGTTCAAGAATCCATTATTATGATAGTCCCGAGGCTTATCATACACTGACATTCAACGTGGACTAGTTTAAGGTGGGGTGGCCAACAATCAAAAGGAAAACTGCGAATGAAAATTTCAACTTTTCCGATACTTCATGCTAACTAATGTTCGAACTTATGCCCCTAGCTCCCATTTGGAGAGATATCAATGGCGTTGTCTAATATTGATCACATCGTAATCGGTGCAGCCAACTTAGAAAAAGACACAAAAAAAGTAGAAGGGTTACTTCAAACCAAGTTTTCAACGAGTGGAAAACATTCTTTAATGGCCACGCATAATCGCCTCGCAAGACTCCAAAATTCTGCATATGCGGAAATTATTGCTACCGACCCTAGCGCCACATTTCCGAAATCATGCACTCGAGAAAAACGCTGGTTCTCACTTGATTCGGACAAAACTAAAAGAAGACTATCACTGGCTCCTCAACCGCTTTGTTGGGTTGTTGCCGTAAATAACATTGAGCAAACTGCCTCAAATTGTGGCTATGAGCCCGGCAGAGTCACTGAAATGTCACGAGGTGACTTTCGATGGAAATTAACTGTACCAGATAGTGGCGAATTATCTGAGAATGGTGTTTTACCTGTTTTAATCGAATGGCCAAATGCTAAAAACCCAGCCCAAATGATGCCAAAGAGTGGTTTGATTTTAAAGCAGCTATTGCTTTCTCACCCAAACCCAAACTCTATCGAACGCATATTGTCTAAATTGGACATATCAGGACCAATTGACGTGAAACTTGGCGAACCAGCACTCCAATTTTCTTTCGAAAAACCGGATGGCAGCAATGTTTTGTTTAGCGAGAACTGTTTGGCTGGCGTTTGAGGGTCTATTATAATTATGAAATGTTAACTACCAATCCAACTGAGCTTTTCGGACAATTTTTCCGTTGAAAGAACTTTCAGAACAAAGAAAAAAATGTGCTTCCAAGAGTTTTGCCAGTTTTGACGAGTCCAATATTGATTTATTTTTTTTGTGGTTTTTGAGGAGGTGCTTGATCCCTCTCTATCATGCTGTAATTTCGCCCAATCAAAAATAACTCGGCTTTATCAATTGTGTCTGGATCTATGCCAGATCTAAGAGCCCTTGCGTGAAGCAAATCATTCGGTTTCAACAAGGTTATAAACTGCTTTGAGGCTGCCAGATCTACATAGCTAATTTTTGAGGAGCTGTATTCCTCTGGAATAAAATCAATAACAGGGGCATTACTGTGGACACTCAACAATAATGAACTTGACCCACCCGGCGAACAACTCTCTAACTCAGATTTATCGTCTACCAGCCAACTTTCGAGCCTTTTTCCAATCCGAATTCGATAATCTTTGAAGTGGGTTTTGATTCCAGCCGTTTGTGCCAAACGGTGTGCCTTATTTTTGCGCCAATTCTCAATTGATTGTTCACTATCCCACAATTGGTGAGATAAAAGACTATAACCATCAAACAGTGCACGATATCGACTCAGCCACAACAACCCCTCATATCTGGCCAATTCTGGTTTTAGTTTCTCAACAAAAGAGAAATAATGCACTGAATGACCAGGCTGAGGGGTCACCTCAAAAAACAAGCCTACTACCGCATCACTATTTTCTGACATTCACCAACCTTTTGTTAATCTTTGTATTTTACGAAAAGTGCTTCAAGAAAGTCTCTAAAAAGCCACGTCAACGCTATTAAAAGATTTGTCCTTTGCAATATAGCGTTGAACATGTGTGGTTGTCATTAGGTTCAATTTTATTGCGTGTTCTGATGTTTCTGATAGCTTAGGTTCAGGTTGCGTTAGCAGCTTATAAAAATGATTCAAGTTTCGAGTGGAGGAAACACAATTATGAAACGTAGAGATTTTATTACTAAAGCAAGTCTGGTTGGTGCGGGTACTGTCGCAGCATCTGCACTTGCGACACCGGCTATTGCTGCCGATCGGGTAGAAATTGCAATGGTAGCAACTTGGGGCAGAGATTTTCCAGGGCTAGGTACTGGAGCGCAGCGCTTTGCTCAAAAGTTATCTGATGTGAGTGATGGCCGCATCCAGGTAACATATTATGCTGCTGGGGAACGTGTTGGTGCGTTTGACTCTTTCGATGAAGTCGCTTCAGGTAACGCGCAGGCTTATCATGCTGCCGATTATTATTGGAAAGGCAAGCACCCTGGATGGGCATACTTTACTGCAGTTCCATTCGGTCTAACTTATCCAGAAATGAAATCCTGGCTCCACTGGATGGGTGGGCAAGAGCTTCATGATGAACTTGCTGGAGAATTTGGCCTTAAATGCGTTCCAATGGGCAACACGGGTGTTCAATGGGGTGGTTGGTTTAACAAAGAAATTAACTCAGGGGATGACCTTAAGGGTCTAAAAATGCGTATCCCAGGTCTTGGTGGAGACGTGATGGCGAAGCTCGGGGCTTCACCAGTTTCTCTACCCGGTGGCCAGATTTATGAAAACCTTGTTTCGGGTGCAATCGACGCTACTGAGTGGGTTGGCCCATGGAATGATGAAGCAATGAAGTTCTATGAAGCAGCCAAATATTATTACTACCCTGGGATGCATGAACCAGCATCACAGCTGCATGCAGGCTTTAATGCTTCATTCTGGAGTGGCCTTAGTGCATCAGATAAAGCGCTGATCAGCGCAGTAGCTCAGGGTGAAGACAACAATTTTATGGCTGAATATAATGCCAAAAATGGTGCTGCGCTTGAGCGTCTCGTGAACGATCAGGGTGTTGTCGTTCGGGAATTTAACGATGATGTTTATGCAGCGTTTAAAGAGGGCTCAGATGAAGTGTACGAAGAAGTTCGTGCTCACTCAGCACTAGCAGCGAAAATTCATGACTCTGCCATGAATGCGCGTAAAGTTGTTGGCGATTACATTCAGTTGAATGATGTTGCCTACACTAACAAGCGTAACGCTGCGATCAGCTAAACAAATTTCCAAGGGCCTGATCTTAATCGACGGGCCCTTGGTCTTCTTTTTTTGATATCTTATTTTGATGGCTTCCATGACCTCAATCTCTAAAAATAACATTACTGCACCCATACAGTTTCTTGGTCTAGGGTGCGCGTTTCTGGCGCTTCTTTTTGTTATTAACAATTTCATTATTTTTAATTTTGGTGCTCCAGGCTTATTACACACACTCTATCTCGGTGACCTTTCTGGAGTTAAGGTACCAAAAGGGGGTTTTAGCACGTATGCGATAACTCTTGGTTTCTTTCAAACTGCTGCTATCCTGGCAGTAATTAGCTATTCTGCCTATCGGGCGTTTGGTGTCCGCAACCTTCGCAAGGACGCTGTAACTTTAGATTGGATATCTGCCTACATTGTCCGCGCAGCGTTCTGGGCAGTGTTGATCGTCGGTTTTGCCGACGCTGCGTTGTCGTTCCTGCGTGTCGAAGGATTTCATAAAGTTCTGTTTGGTGAAAGTGGTGGAGCAGCAATTGCTTTGCCGAGCGCGAGAGGACTGTATATCCACGTACCACTAATGATTGTCTCAGCGTTGATTGCACTACGTGATAAATCGGTGTCACTTGTCTGGTTGGCTCTTTTGGTTGTTGTTGCTGAATTTTTGATTGTGATTGCGCGTTTTATATATGGTTATGAGCAAACTTTCATGGGTGATCTGGTAAGGTTCTGGTATGCAGCATTATTTTTATTTGCCTCAGCCTACACATTAAAAGAAGACGGTCACGTTCGTGTTGACGTATTCTATGCTGGTCTCAAGCGTAAAACAAAATCCACTTTAAACATAATCGGTATAGTTTTTTTTGGTTTACCGCTTTGCTGGCTCATCTTGGCACGGGGTATGTGGGGGAAATCAAGCCTCATAAACAGTCCAATGCTGAATTTTGAGACATCAATGAGTGGGTTTGGAATGTATGTCAAATATCTGATGGCAGCTTTCCTTATAATTTTTGCACTGAGTATGATTTTTCAGTTTACCGCATACCTACTAAATTCAATCGCAGATATTGAAGAAAAAATTACTGATGATGCTAGTGATGAAGAGGTTAACGCCTAATGGAACTAGTTTTTTTAGCACTCCTATTTGTTTTAATGATGTATGCACTTGGTTCGGGTTTTCCAGTTGCTTTTGCCTTGCCTGGATCAGCTATAGTAACAATTGCTCTCGCAGGGGTTACAGGCTATCTGATTGAAGGCGATAGCGGTGCTTATTTTATCCAAGACGGACCTATCGAATGGTTAACTGCGGGGGTCATCAATTTTCGCGGAATATATTGGGAAGTTGAACGGGATACACTGATCGCCATCCCCTTGTTCATTTTCATGGGCATTATGCTGCAACGCTCAAAAATTGCCGAAGATCTATTAGTGACAATGGCACAACTGTTCGGACCTGTTCCAGGTGGTTTGGGTATTTCGGTTGTATTTGTTGGGGGGTTGCTCGCAGCTACCACAGGCATAGTTGGCGCAACTGTAGTAGCAATGGGCTTGATTTCACTACCTGCAATGCTGCGCAACAATTATTCCCAACCTCTCGCAACTGGGGCAATCTGCGCGTCCGGCACGCTTGGGCAAATCATTCCTCCATCTATTGTTTTAATTATTTTAGCAGACCAACTTGCTAGTGCAGCAGACCAGGCAGCAACCGCACGAAAAGCACTTTATAAACAAGCCACCGGGCAATTTAGCATGCCCTCTGAGCTAAATATTATTTCCACAAGTGCAGGGGATATGTTCCTCGGCGCATTTTTACCAGGCATTCTTCTTGTTGGCCTTTACATGGCTTACATTTTAGTTGCCGCGCTTATCCGTCCTTCTATTGCACCGGTTGTCCCATATGATGGCAAATTACTCGAGCGATCTTTTATGTTTAAAGTCGTTCTGGCATTAGTACCGCCACTGTTACTTATTTTTCTTGTTCTTGGATCGATTATTGCTGGCATCGCGACCGTCAACCAAGCAGGCGCCATCGGTGCAATTGGCGCTATGTTGATGGCGGGTTATAAATTGCGTGAGGGAACTAAGTCCGCATTCTATCCAGCTATTTTAACTATCGCATCTCTCCTAATGATTTGGGGAATATCATCCAACTATAATCTAAGCATTAAAACCATCACTGAAAAATCAGATTGGATTGCACTATTTTTTGTTACTTTTGCTGTTTTTGGATTGCTCACAGGAATTTCTTGGAGTGGTTGGCGAGCATTTAGAATAGAGAACACACTTCGAGATGTTATGGCTGAAACAGCAAAAACAACGTCTCTAGTGTTTATAATCCTCCTAGGCGCAGCCATGCTAACGTCTGCTTTCCGAGGCTTTGGTGGTGAGGAGGTGGTAAAGCACTTTTTATCCAGCTTACCAGGAGGCTTTTGGTCTCAATTCATGGTTGTGATGTTGGTGATTTTTGTGCTCGGATTTTTTCTTGATTTTATTGAGATTGCAGTTGTTGTTGTGCCAATTGTTGCTCCAATTTTACTGGCTGACCCCTCAGCCAACGTGACAGCAGTTTGGCTTGGGGTAATGATTGGCCTTAATATTCAGACGTCATTCCTCACTCCACCTTTTGGTTTTGCTCTTTTCTATCTTCGGGGTGTAGCGAGCAAGGCAGTGAAAACAATTGAAATGTATAAGGGTGTTGTACCTTTTATTGGACTTCAACTAATTGGCTTAACGATTGTTGGTTTTAATCCAGGTCTAGTGAATTATCTGCCGACTAAGACTTTTTTATCAAGTGAGACTGCCCCACCACCTAAAAACCCCCGTCTTCAAATGTGTTTAGAAAATTACTTGTTTGATTTTTATGACGCAAATGAAACTGAATTTGTTGAGAGACTGACGCTAATTGGTGATCTGAACTATTCGGCAATGCCCAAATCAATGCGAAAAAGCCTAGAGAAGAATTTGAAAAATGCAGGCGGCATTTTTGAAATAAAAAACGAAATTCAATCTGCCAATGAGGAAATGATTGCTGCGTCCACAGCCTATAAACCAATTCACACAGAAGTTCGGACTATAGAACGTATGGTTCGACAAAAGAAGAAGCAGATCAAAGCTTTGAAACTTGAGCTTCGTGCAATTGACGATGCAAGCAAAAAGGCTGCGATAAAAGAAGACATTATTGCGTTTGAAAAAGAGATTGCTGAACAGCAATCGTTAATTCCTGAAACATGGAAACAAACAAATAAAGAATTTAAATTGATAACGACGAGACTTAACCGAGCTAGACTACAATTCAGACGCACGTCTGATCAAACCTATTCCGAAGTGAAAATGGTTGTCCAGTCTGTAGATGCAGAGCCAGCTCTCTCTCAGCTTGGTAAAGAAATTCTGTTAATCCGCTCCAAGATAAGAGACGATTCTCGAGAAAAAACTGTCAATGAAATTAAAGACGCCTATAGCCAATTGAACAAAATTCCCGGTGCAAACAAGGCTGCTAAGTCACTCTCAAAAGCACGTCGTGCAATTGATGGTAAAAAACGTGATTTTGACAAAGCTCTCAAATACATTGATGCCACCCTTGCTACAATTGAGGCTGAGGCAGAATGGCGGAAGAAAATAAAGTCTGGCCCTTACAATGACCTAGTGTCTTTTGAAAAATACACGCAAAACAATTTAGGGTTAAGAGAACAAGAGCGGTTAACACCAGAACAGGTTGATATCATCACGCCTTGTTTGGCAAAACACAGGAATATATCACTACAGTTCTAGAGAGACTCTTGGGCCATAACAATAATGAGTAATACAAAAAAAAGCGGTATCAACACACAGGACGTGCTCGCGATGCGGGGAGAGGGCTACTATTCCGAGCGTACGGCTGGAGCAAGGAATGTGATTAATGATGCCGGCGCTATGGTTTTTGATGCAATCAGAGATTTACCTCCAACAAACACTCTACGGCTTGCTGACTTTGGAGCAGCTGACGGTGGCACCAGTCAACAAATGTGGGATATGGTAATTCGAAAATGCCGTGAAACTGACGATGAACGGCAAATTGAAATGATATATACCGATCTTGCAAGCAATGATTTTTCTACTTTATTTCGAATGATGCAAGGAATGCAAGGGGACCCCACGCACGCTTATCAAAATCATTTTGAAAATGTTTTTGTACATGGATGTGGGACTGGATTTCATAAACAGCTCATGACTAGCGAATCACTGCATCTAGGCTTTAGCGCGACAGCAATGCATTATGTCTCAGCCAAGCCTATGGAAATTCCTAACCATGTTCATGCCGTATGTGCTGATGTTGGATCAAAGGCCGCTTTTGGCGAACAGGCTGCAATAGATTGGCAAAACATATTGTTAGCAAGAGCAGAAGAATTGGTTCCAGGTGGAAGGTTCATCTGTCTTAATTTTGGCATTGATGAAGAGGGGCGTTACCTTGGTAATACGGGTGGCAAGCATATGTTTGACCATTTCCATAAATTTTGGAGAGCAATCCGTGACGACGGTAGCATCACAAAGGACGAATATGAGCGAGCAACCTTCGTTCAGTACTATCGAACAATCGAAGAATTTTGTGCCCCATTTATGGATCCCGATAGCCATGTGAGCCGTGCCGGGTTAGTACTTAAATCCAGCTATACTAAATTAACGAAATGCCCTTATGAAGCAGCTTTTAAAAGTGCTGAAGGGAAAATGTCAAATAGAGAGTATGCTGAAAATCTTATTCCAACCATGCGTTCATGGTCTGAAACTGTGTTCAAGACAGCTCTCAGAGGCCGTGAAAGTTCCGAAATCAACAAAATTATTGACGGCTTTTATCAAGCATATGCGGACGAGGTAGCGGCAGATCCAGAGGGTCACGCAATGGATTATGTTCATATCATTCTCGATATAGAAAAGACTGCTAGTTAAGTCAAAGTAATTACCTGCCTAATGTTTGTTTATTTTTACTTTGACCCTTGACAGCCAATCGCACATCCGTCTTTGCGCGGATCAGACCCAACATGAAGCAGGTTGGTATCCCAATCAATAAAAATTGTCTGTGACCCACCGATCGGCTTTCCATCTGGCTGGATATTGATGAGATGTGCTTACCATTCCTTCAGGGGCAAGAACCGGCGACCAAACCGGCTGTTTTAAACTACGCATAAGAAGTCCTTTTTTCTGAGTCAAAAATGACTTGATCTCAGAGTGATACATTACCTAGCCTTGTTTGAGCGATGAAATGTCGCCGTTTTTAAAAGTAGCGAAAGCTGATTATATGGGGAAAGACATGAGAATCGGGTTTATTGGACTAGGTAATATGGGCGCCCCAATGGTGAGAAGGCTTTTGGCAGCAGGTCACAACGTTACTGGTTATGATGTAATGGACAGCGCTATGGCTGCTTTGTCAGACGTGAAAATGAATGTTTCCAATGACATTTTAACAGCAGCCAGCGAACAGGAAGTTGTCATAACAATGCTTCCAAATGGTGACGCACTTACCAGGGTTGTAGAAGCAATTCTTCCTGTTATACCGAAAGGGACGTGTTTTATTGATTGCTCAACAG
>CAJWEI010000109.1 GCA_913031285.1 uncultured Alphaproteobacteria bacterium
GTAGTGGAGTTCTGCTAGATTTATGTAACCAGAAATTTGGCAATAAATTATCATATTTTGGTGTAGATAGCAGTGATGCTGAATTGGAACTTGCGCGGAAACGACTTGCTATGACCGAAACTAAACTTACTCGGTGCATGGCACAAAATCTCAAGTTCATTGCTGATGCTTCGATCAATATTATACTGTGCCATTGGGCTTTGACTTTAATGGACCCAGTAGTACCAGTACTTGAAACCGCTAAGCGTGTGCTCAAGGCGGGCGGTGTTTTTACTGCGATTATCGATGGGGATGCAAGCAATACGTCCAACTATTCGGATGTAAATGATATTATTTATGGATACACCCAGCAAAGGTACCCAGATTATGGAGCTATAGAACTTGGAGATCCACGTATAAGAACAACTAGAAAACTTACAGAACTTGCTATCGAAATTTTTGCGGAATCTGAAATCACAGTAATACCTAACGTTCTTAGTTTTACAGCACCGCCTGATTTGTTAGCGCGGGAAACTGCGGGGTTTTTCTATGCTTCTTTCGTTCTCTCTGTAGCCGAGCGCCAAGAAATGTTAAATGAGTTAGAAAACTATTTTTTTGCCAATATGGAAAACGGTAAAAGCTATTTTTCAATGCCAATAAACCAACTGGTAATTAGGAAAGGTTAGTGATTTCACCCCAAGCTAAAAGCCTACCTGATTACGACAATCCTAAATTCTTCTCTGATTAAAGCCATAATACTGATTTATTGGTTGGCGACGCGAGGTAAGATGCCGCTCTATCAGAAGAAGTTGGGACAAAAGACACTTCTTCGTCATCCTAGACTGCGCCATTGGTTTTAATGGCCAAAAATAATTATCCCCCCCGTTTATCTAGGCGGAAACACTAACCCGTCCGATGATACCGTTGTGTTAGCTCTGTTTATGCATTTCCAATTACAGACAGTTTCTCTGATGCATCCGGAGCCGTTAAAGCAGTGATCTCATTATTTGTATGTAGCACTGCCAAGCCAAACGCCTCAACTAGGTTCCACTCATATTCGAACTGTATGAAATCAATCCCGGTTTTAGCGCTATGGTCCTCGCTTAAATTGTAGACCTTGGTCTCATCAGCCCACGTTATCTGAAGTTTGGGAAATCCGTATTCGTCAAGATCTTCCTCTAGGAGGCGGAAGTTAACCGCCTCCTCTTCGTGATGGCTCATATCTTTATAACGAATTTCACCAGACAAGAAGCTCCCCTGCTTTTCCCAACCCGCATAATGAATTGTTAATTTATCCAATCCATATCGGGTCGCTAACCTTGGGAAGTTACTGTACATCGTTTCCCCCTTTTCTCTTTCTATCTGTCACATCCCGTTTAATTTTTGGTGCTTGCGCAATGGTCTTCGGGCCAGCGTTTAGACGGGCATTCAATAAGGTCTCCTCGTGTGCGGTCAGTCGACCACTAAGCAGCACATTGCCTTTAGGTGTTATTTGAATAGCCATTACCAGTACCCCTCTATATTTCTAAGGGGATACTCGCCTGCCTCCTCAAGTTCTTTTATCAGTTCTTTAGGTGGTACATACCATCTGTAGAGTTTGAATGCGCCAACGACTTCTTCACCAGTATTCAGCTCTTCAAATCTTAACTTTGCCAGGTAATCTACTTCCCAGTCTTTCTCTTCACCATGGAAGTACTTATCCAGCTCTAGAACAAATCCTGTAGGCTTTCTCATTTTTGCCTCCCATAAGCGATATTGATTATGGGGGTTGCCAGTCTTTGCCTGATGTCTTCTAAAACTTCGGCTGGTGGTTTATTCCAACTCCATAGCTTAAATTCCCCTATTAGCTGTTCTCCAGTATCAGGATCTTTAAACTTAATTTTTGCGTAATACTGATCTTGTGGCTCTTGATTGATTTTCTCAATTTCAAGCACAGTTGCTTTAGGTTTAGTCATGTAGGATTACTCCTTCTTTAGTGCTTCTGGCGGGATGCCACGGCGCACAAGCTAGGTTCAAATGCCGTTGACCTACATTTGGTGATTATTAATGGAAATGCAAGTGTTAAGTTTTTAGATGCATTACTAAAAAGAGTGCAGATAAATAAATGCTTCAGATTGAACTGTTTTTCCTAGCATCAAAGTGAATAACTAATATCATAGTAATTCTAATGATTTTTATCACTGATTTTTATCGGGGCTCAAGATTAATGCATGGATTCGAACGAGACATTATCAACGACCCATCAAAAGTAAGAGGCAAATCGGTGACACAGATTGTTACCATGCTTGCAGATGGTAAGTTAACAGACATCGGGCAAACCGCGATAGCGTTTCGAGACTTTCTAAATAATTGTCCGATAGATCAACTTGGAATTTACACCAACCAGATGGTTGCCGAAGCCTCAGACGGTAAGATATTCCAGGATATTGTAAACACGATTGGTAAAAAGATTGGCTTTGACGTTGTACATGGTCTTTATCAGGGAAAAAAAAATGCTATCGGGTTTGACGGATACTGGTCCCACAAGAGCTTGAACCTAGTGATCGAATGCAAAACCACAGACGCGTACCGGATTTCCACTAAAACTCTCCTTGGCTATTCAAACGAGATAAAAGAAGAAAAAGGTCTGCAGTCCGCTCCGCCTATCCTTTTAGTTGTTGGGCGTGTGGACACTGGTGATATTGAAGCCCAAATTAGAGGAAGTCGCGCAGATGACCGAATTAGCGTTATTGGTGTCGAAAGCTTATTGAGTCTGGCTAAAGCTTCAGTGGAACTGTCAGATGGACCAGCGTCTAATAGCCTCAGAAACATACTTTTACCTCGAGACTATACCAGGCTCAACGATCTCACTGCTTTGATTACAAATGTTATAAACGAGGCACAACAAACGTCTCAGGACCAAGCGGAAGTTAACGAAGAACTATCCAATGAAACACCCAACAAAAAACCTGAAGTAAAGACTACCAAT
Organism: uncultured Alphaproteobacteria bacterium; assembly: GCA_913031285.1. Lineage (GTDB taxonomy): Bacteria > Pseudomonadota > Alphaproteobacteria > Rhodobacterales > Rhodobacteraceae > LFER01. Next base: position 2,948 of record CAJWEI010000109.1, read on the forward strand.
GCAGACAGCCTCACAGATCAATTGCGTTCTTCTATGGTCAAAGCCTCAACAAAGACACTGGGAAAGTTAGAAAAAGCTAACTCCCGCTCAAGAGCCCAATTTGTGACAATGGACGGGGAGGCCTATTTCTTTTTGGCATCCAAAAGATATGCAGATACATACCAACATTTTTGGTACTCTATTCAACACTCATGGAAGGCCATTTGGGAACAAAAAGGTGGCGGGCTCGCTCTCGGCTTAGAAGGGAAAAAACACTTTTATATGATCGACTGCAAGACAGTATTGGAATGGACGAAATTTCTAAATGAAACCTTGAGACCTAATCGCCAATATTGGCATCTAGCATTAAAAGAATCTCGCGATAGGATTGAGGTTCTGTTAAACAAATCAGATACAAATTGCGATATTGATAATTTCAAAATGAAACTGAACAACCAATGATAAAACACATCGCTTTGTTTGCAGGTATCGGAGGCTTTATTTACGCCACTCAAAAGCGGGGGATACAAACTGTTTGGGCCAACGAAGTCGACAGTAAATGCTGTGACACGTTGTCGTTAAATTTCCCCGAGATAGAGATCTCACGCAAATCAATCTCCCACCTTGATCAGGCTGACATCGACAAAATACCAGAAAACATTGACCTTTTGACAGCAGGCTTTCCATGCCAATCATTTTCGCAGGCTGTCGGAGAATTAAAGGCTTTCAATGATCCCAGGGGTAGGTTGTTTTTTGACATTCCAAGGGTCATAGGCCTTATGAAGACACCGCCAAAAGTTGTGCTCTTGGAGAATGTTCCCAATTTAAAGATTTATGACAAGGGCTCTCTTCTCCGCACCGTGCTATCAGAAATGAGGTTTGCAGGCTATTGGGTAAAAGATCAGCATGCCCAAATAATCAATAGTGCAGATTACGGTAATACTCCTCAACGCCGAGAGAGGCTCTTTGTCGTTTGCGCTCACAAGCGTTATTTCAGAACCAACCCATTTGATTTTGCTCAAATGAGAAAAACGCCTACTCCAAATCTGTTTGATGTAATCGATCGTGATCAACGGGTGGGAGAAGAGTACTATCTTTCTAAAGAAAGCAAATACTTTCATATGATAGATCAGCTTGCCCAAAAGCATGATCGCAATCGTCTGTTTCAAATAAGACGCGTTCAAGCTCGCGCGTGTTCGCCTGGGGCATGCCCCACGCTGACGGCAAACATGGGTGGAGGTGGCCATAACGTTCCATTCGTCTTCGACAAGTTCGGTCTCCGCAGGCTAACAGAAAGCGAATGTCTCAGGATGCAGGGCTTCGACGATACAAGAGTTAAAGTTCCCGATCACGTGCTTCCAAAAGATTTATATCAAATGGTGGGTAATGCCGTTTCAGTAAACACCGTTACAGCAATTATTGAACAAATTGAAACCCAGCTAATCTTAACCTTGGAGAAAGAGTATGGCGCCCAAGAAAGAGTGGCGATTTCCGCCTAGAAACGGCGGTGAAATTACCGGCTTTAATAATGCTGCCCTTGATCACTTTAAAGGTCAGCGTCTTTCATCAATGGTCAGGGAAGTTATACAAAACTCTCTCGACGCTCCAAAAATAGATGAAAAACAGCCTGTAAAGGTGACCTTCAAATTACATAAAATTCCAAAGAAAGAAGTTCCAGAAGTAACCCATCTGAGGAGACATCTGGTCGCCTGTCAAGAAGAAGCCCAAACTCAAAAGCTCAAACCTGCGGTTCAATTTTATGATAATGCCATCAAACGCATTGATGAAGAAACAGAAATAAAAGTGTTGGCAATTCACGATAGCAATACGAAGGGTTTAACAGGCCCCACTGATAAAAACTATGGCGCTTGGGCTGCCTTGGTTAAGGGAACTGGAGTAAGTCAAAAAGAGGCAAATTCTTTAGGATCATTTGGTCATGGGTCTAAGGCCCCTTTCAGCCTTAGCGATATTCGTTCAGTATTTTATCTCAGTCATGTATCGGAAGGCGTTAAAATCGAAAAACGATTCCAAGGAAAGAGCATTCTTCAAACTCATAACTTGGAAGAGGTCGGCGATACGCAAGGCACCGGCTATTTTGGCTGGGCATCATCTGAAGACTGTGCTCCGCTCTTAGATGAAGAAATACCAATGTGGGCGAGTAGAATAAGAGACGATGTTGGTGGCACACCTGGTACCACGCTCATAGTGCCATATTTCCAACTTGGCGAGAATGAATTACCTGAAACCGCCATCAGCTGTATCGCCAACTTCTTTTACGCGATTGACCAAGGAAACCTCATTGTAGAAATAAGCGGCGAAGCCACGCTAACAAAAGACAACATCAGAGATAATTATTATAAATACAAGGACGCTCTTATACATGAGAAAGACTTCATTGATCATGAAAAGATCGCTATGAATTTTGATAGCATATTGGCGATCATTGAGCATAGTGATAGGTGTAAAGGTACTCAGGAAGTCAAAGACTTAGATAAGTTTACCTGGTTCATAAAACTTTTAGGTGATGACGAGGAACGCAGAACACGCGTCGCAATTGCCCGCAAAGACGGCATGCTGATCAAACACAACCCCTGGAAGCTTGAGCGCTTTCCATTCATGAAATCATTTGAAATGTTTGTTTGTGTCGATGGAAAACGTGGCTCCGAACTGTTAAAGCGTGTTGAAAACCCAAAACATGATAATTTTGAATTTGACCGAATTGAAGACCCACAAGAAAAAGAAGAAGCAGAAAGACAATATCAAAGGCTAACAGATAAAATACGTGACATTATTAAACGAATGGCTTCCGTAGATATTGAGGAGGAAAAATCAGTGAGCGTATTGAACCGCTGGTTCAAGCCCACAGCGATAAATGATGAGCCAGGAAACGGAGTGGAAAGAAGTAAAGTCATTAGGGTTTCCAGAGTAAGTAACACTTTTAAGTCAAACAAACCAAGTAACTTCAAGCCAGGAAAAGGGCCAATTGTAACGCTTCCTGGGCAGGGGCGACGAGGTGGCAATGGAAGACAAGAAAATAACGATGGACCAATCCCAGGCCCCGGGGCAGGCACTGTTTCCGGTCGGGGCGACCAAAGCACTAAAGGCAAGAAATACACCCCACTGAATAATCTCCGTTCAATTCCCTTGGATGAAAAGAGAGTAAAATTAGTTTTCGATAATCCAAGCGAGGGCAAACATCAAATCATCGTTGAGCGCGTCGGCGAAGAAGGTCGCGAGCGAGTACTAATGGATGCTGGGGACGGCTCGTTTGATGATCAAGTTTCAATTACCCTTGGAAACGAATCTAGACAAGAAATTATGATCGAATCAAGGGACACGCTTAAAGGGTTTGCTCTTCGAGCTAGTTTGGTAATTGAAGAAAGTGCCGGTGACACAAAATGAGCAATATAGCACTGCCATATCCAGTTTTAGGTCGAGCTGATGATTATCTAGATGCTGATTTTCAAGCGACTTTGAAGATTGAAGAGACTGAGATAATTGAAGATCAAGCTTACAAAATACCTTACGCTTTCGACCTTAACGACGAAGCTGTCTGGAAAGAAATTACATCAGGCAATGCTAAATTCGGATTTGAGATATCCTGTTCGGGCACTTCCATCAGATGCGTTGAGTTTGCTGAAGAAACAGGCGAGGTCTCACTCGATCCAAAAAAGTTCTATAAAAAAGTGATTTTCAGCCCCAGAGTTTTTGTTGTTAACGATATAAAAGGCTTTAAATCCTCAAACTTTAATCCAGAGTTTGGTGACATGGGATTTGATTTTGAACCTGGAGACTTTCTCGCGGCAACGGAAGAGGACACTGTCGACGTCGATTTTCATTACCTGCGCTTTGAGGACTCTATAAAGATCCAAAGGCAAGAAAGCCTTGATCCTTACGTTTACGAATTTGGTCTAGATGGTGAGTCTATAATTATCGGTATGGGGGGAAAATTTCATGACTATTGGAGTCAAGCTACAGAACGTAAAGACTTCCAACCTCATCTAATGATGACTGTATACAAGGATTGCATGGTGGCAGCTCTGGAGCATATTAGCGCTGGGTTTGCCGAAGGTAATTTAGCTTGGGAACGTGGGTTTGCCGATATGCTTAAAGAAAAAAACGTGACAGTCCCAGAAAAAGCAGATTTCAATGCGCTCAATGAATTAGCGCTCAGGTTGATACACGATGATGGTGTAAAACAATTATGCAAGGATCTTGAGTTAAAGGAGATTGGTTCGTCATGACACTATCTGTATTGAGTCAAGCAAGTGTGGACAGCCTCCGAATGCTTGCAAAAAAAGGTGAGCCAATCCTAGAACAACCTTTGGAGGACACTGTAATTGAATTCAATCTACAGCTAATTGACATAGATATCGACTTTGACAATAGCGTTGAGCTTGTGCTTCCTGACGGTGATAAGCAAGAAACCAACAATGATGGCAGAAACTGTATGTTAATATCGTCAGCACTTCCGAACTTGACCGATATCGAGGCGACCGATGAACGCCTCTGGGTCACCTTGGGCTTAAGAGAATACAGAGATTATGCTAGCGCAAGGTGGCCAGTGAAAAACGACGATAAATCAGTGAGCAACACCATCAATCATTGGTTCACTGGCTCCGCCCCAAGAGGCTTGATGCGTGACCACGCGGTAAGTCGCCTATGGTGGTACCATAGGCTATGCTCCCGCATCGAAGAACGCCCGGCCAATGAAACTCTCGACCTGTTGTTTTTTAACAGTGACTACAGAAGCTCTATGCTGGAAAGAAACACAACCTCAGCGATTACAGAGGTTGTCATTTCGATAATTGAAATCACCGACGAATACAGAAAAAAAGGTATTGCCTACAATCGTGAGAAATTCCGTGACTTTATGAAAAGTCTGGATCTTCTCGCAGGTAGGTCACGCCTTGCAGTCCTTAGTAAGGAACAGCTGAAAACAAAACTGACAACCCTATATTTAGCAGCTCATGAATAATGTTTGTGGTCTAAATGGATGAGATGGTAGAAATTGAGTGTCCGGCATGCCAATGGAGTCTGGGTGGCATGCTCGGTGCAGGTATGTTCTCATTTCAAGATTGGAAAACCATTGGCAAGTAAATGGGAACAGGAAAACATGGTTTAAACGCACCCCGCCAAAAACTAACAACCCCCTTTATTGGGGTTTTATTTTGCCTAATTTATGCGGTATTTTATATAGGACGTAACTTTATGTAGTACTGATGTATCACCAAAAAGGGATTGATTTCATCTAAGTCATTGAAATCATTACATCCGCGTATGTCGCGCTACCAGGCTGCGCCACGCTCCGACACAGCATAAAATACACTTATTTTTACAATGAAATCAAGCATTTAGTTGAGTTTTTCCTTAAAAAAGGCACGGGAAACACGGAACACAGGGTATTTTTAAAAAGCACAAGGAATCCGCTACTCATACAAGATGTCCGATGTTCTCATCTTTTCTGGTGTGTCAGCAGAAAAGGAAAAGGAAAAGGTAAATGTCAAAACGGAAAATTAACACAAAACAACTTACGCAAATTAGGATAATATTTGAGAACAGGAAAAATAATGCTAAAAATTATAAACAGAGCATTCATTAGATTAAAGAAGTAGGTTAAAAATGAGCTTCAATGTTATCGCTCTACCAGGCGCTACTTTCGGCGGTCTCGTGACCGTACCAGTGAACGCCGCAGATATTGTCGCTGCGGCAGAAGCCAGCCCAACAACCCTTCCCGGCTTCCTAAATCAATTCAACGGTTTCCTGCTGATCAAAGGAATGGACGGGTTCGAGGAAGAACCAGAACTCTTGCTTCGCCTGAGCCGGATTTTCGGGACCGAGATCGAGAGCTATCACGAGATTCGAATGGCGCAGCAGAACGTGCATCCAGAAATTCC
>CAJWEI010000110.1 GCA_913031285.1 uncultured Alphaproteobacteria bacterium
GTCGACGGGATGTGGAATGATTACCCCGTGCTCCGTGCAAGCATCTGTAGTGAAATGCAACAGCATCGCCAGGTTCCATCTCAAACTCTAGAATATGCATGTTCTCTTGGACGGGATCTGGTACAGGCATATAATCTTCCGGGTTGGGATAAAAGCTTTCTTCTGAAAGCCAACGGGTTGGAAGAACCTGTTTGGGCCATTTGTGAGAGCCTACAACCAGCCTAAGTGAAGCTTCGTGAACCGGATCCAAAGGAGTCCAAAAACTCACATTCTGCTGTCCCTTAATAAAATAATACGGGCTATCCGAGTGCCAAGGCGTCGGTTTTGATGTACCTGGCTCTTTAACCAAAACATGGTCGTGGAACAACTGCACGGTTTTAGATCTCATAAGCTGAGCGGCGACCAGTGCAGCGTCGGAGGTTTTTATAACCTCTTGAAACTCGTCAATTCGGTTCCAGTTGCAGTAATCATCAAAAAATCTACCAGCTTCGCCGTCTTTGAGGTTTTCTGCACCGAATGGACTGGGCGTCTGCATAATTCGGGCTACGCCGCGCCGCAGGGCTTCAATATAATTTTTAAAAAGCCCTTTTACCAAGACAACACCGTCTTGTTCATAACTTTGGACCATTTTGGGCGTTACGAGAAAAGCCATATAAATTCCTGTGGATGCTAAATTTCTAAAATGCCCTTAGTTTGTGCAAATGTCCATATCAGTCGCTTGAGGGCTTACTTGAAGCTCTGAAGAAACTCTGGGGTACAGTTTGAGTTAATTTAGAATTTTTAAACTCGTAATTTTGCTTGGACAGTTTTATTGTTGTGCTTCTTGGATTTTAGAAGGAATTAAACATATGTCCATTTTTGATGAAGATTTATTTTTAAAAGGTCTCCAAAAGCGTAAAGCAACGCTTGGTGCCGAATATGTTGAAACTAACCTTGCTGCAGCAGATGAATTCACGCTGCCTTTTCAAGAGGCGATGACCGCTTGGTGCTGGGGTTTTGGCTGGGGGGATGACGAGATTGACGTGAAAACCCGATCCATGATGAACCTGTCAATGCTCGGCGCTCTTGGTAAAATGCAGGAATGGGAGATCCACCTAAAGGGCGCTATTACCAATGGTGTCACGCATAATGAAATACGGGCTATCATTCACGTCATTGGAATCTATTGTGGCGTCCCACAAGCTGTGGAGTGCTTTCGGGTTGCAAAAAATGTCCTTAGTTCGTGAATACAGTAGCAATCAGCAGTAATTGGAAGATAATATTAGGATGTAAAATAATCTGACTAACTTTCAGGATATCTGCCAGCCACGTTCTATCATTTTTGATTAGTTTGATTGATAATAACCTCACAAAGATGTTGCCTTTTCGGTAGGGGCATATATGTTAATCCGAATAATAAGTATGAGCCTAATGGGCCGGGAGGAGAAAAATATGGATCGTAGGTCATTTTTAAAGAATACAACGTTGGCTGGAGGTGCTGCTGCTGCTACGTTAGCCGCGCCAGCAGTAGCAGGTGGGCACGGAAAGACACTTACAATGGTTCAATCATGGCCGCGTGGGTTCGCTGTTTTAGATGATGCAGCGCGCTACTTTGGAGATATGGTTTCGCAGATGTCTGATGGAGACCTGAATATTGACCGAAAAGCGCCTGGTGAACTTGTTGGTGCGCTAGAAGTCTTTGATGCTGTATCATCTGGTCAGGCTGATATGTATCACTCAGCTGATTACTACTTCATCGGCCAGCACCCAGCTCTTGCATACTTTACAGCTGTACCTTTTGGTGGAACAGCTCAGGAGCTTACCAACTGGTATTACCATGGCGGTGGTGAACAACTACATGATGAAATTGGTGAAATCTTTAATTTTAAAGGTCTTCTTGCTGGTAATTCTGGTTCACAATCAGGTGGTTGGTTTCGCAAGGAAATGAACTCTGCTGATGATTTTAACGGACTAAAATTCAGAATGCCTGGGTTAGGCGGTAAAGTACTGGGAAAACTGGGGGCTTCGGTGCAAAACATACCGGGTGGTGAGCTTTATCAGGCGCTTTCATCTGGTGCTTTGGACGGTCTTGAGTGGGTCGGGCCAGCGGCTGATGAGAGAGCTGGCTTCTGGGAAGTCGCTAAAGTTTATTACACAGCGGGCTTCCATGAGCCGGGATCAGGCCTTGCAGCAAACATAAACCTTGATGTGTGGAACTCGCTTTCTGATCAACACAAAGCTATATTGAGGTATTCTTCGATGGCGACAACGCATTACCAGCTTGCAGAAACGCTTTCTGCTAATGGCGCTGCGCTGGAAAGAATGAAAGCCCAGGGCGTTAAGGCACTTCAGTTTTCTGACGATGTTTGGGATGCTTTCGGAAAAGCGTCTGCAGAAGTTATGGACGAAAATATGGACGACGAATTGTTCGCGAAAACACGCGCGAGCTTTGAGACGTCGATGGCGACGTCTGCTTCATGGATTAACAAGTCGGACGGTTACTACGTGAACCAGCGAGTACGGGTTCTCGGCGAATAAGCTTATTTATGTTTAGAGCCTTTTATGGGCTCTAAACATCGTACTTTATATTAAAAAATGGATTTACCATGGACAGTGACCAAACCGTTGGGCTGGGTACGGCATTAGTTGGTCTATTTGACGGGCTTTTGTGGGCCCTCAATAGTTTTGCAATGGCTTTCTACAACATTGGGTTTGCGCTGATGCATCCGATGATGTGGCTCGATTGGTCCGACAAAAAAGCAATTATGAGGTTTGTTTACTACGGTGGATCGACAGAATTCTTTTTTGCAGTGACGCTCGTGTTCATAATTTTATTCATTTTAGGAGTGGTACGGCCCAAAGTGATGTGGTCGTCCGTGGTTCTGTTTGAAGGCATTGCCAATTTTGTTGGCCGCCTCTTTGCATGGGCAGGCCTTTTGATGGTGCTGCAGCAAGTGCTCATCGTGATAATGCAAAGGATTTTTACGCGCCCAGACATCGTACTTGGATTAGGTGTACCGCTTAGTTTTGACATAAGCTGGTACGCTGAGGAATTAAAATTATACAACGCTCTCGTGATTACGATGGGTGTTACTTATACATTTGTACAAGGCGGGCATGTCCGCGTGGATCTAATTTACGCTGGAGTGAGTTATAGAGCCAAAAGAGTAATAGACATGTTTGGGTCTGTATTTTTTATGATGCCCATGAGTGTTTTGATTTGGATGTATGGCTGGTTCTTTTTGTGGAGACATCTCATCGTACCCAAGCCCTCCGCAAGCGATACTATTGAGAGACTTTTGGCGAAATCGCGGGCCTTGCGCTGGAATGTTGAAACCATAGGCTTCTCTCCAAACGGTTTTACAGCCTATTTCTTGTTTAAGATTTTGCTGGTCGCATTTGCTGGTCTTGTATTTTTACATGCATGGGCATTTTTAATGAGATCATTTTTAGAATACCGCGAAGGTGAAGAAAGCGAGAATAAGTTTAAAGACCTTGACATGAATGACAATTATGATGGAGCTGCTCCAACAATCAAAGAATATGGGGAATCTGCCTGATGTTGTTTGGACTTGATGGCGTAGAAATTGGATTGATAATCGTCTTCGTCTGTCTTTTTGGGGGGATTTTGTCGGGCTTTCCCGTCGCATTTGCGATTGGTGGAGCTGGGGTAGTTTCCTTTGGAATTATCGCTGTTTTGGATTCAGCTGGTATTTTGGTTCATCAGGCCATTGATACATCGTCTCAAATGTATCGCGATCTCACTTCTTCGGGCATTAAATCATCACAAATATCTATATTTAGATATCCAGACTTGCCCACAGTAATAGAGCCTTTATTCCAAGGCGGTTGGGAGACTGCGCTGAACAGAACAATTTCCTTTATCGTGAACCGTATAAATGAAAGGGTTTTGGCTGGACAGGCAATCGAAACACTTTTGGCTGTTTTAATGTTTGTCTTCATGGGCATTACTCTCGAAAGGTCAAGGATTGCCAATGATTTGCTAACAACAATGGCAAGAGTTTTTGGACCTTTGCCAGGCGGCCTGGCAGTGTCCGTTGTGGTGGTTGGTGCATTCTTGGCTGCATCCACCGGGATCGTCGGTGCTACGGTCGTTACTATGGGTTTGTTGTCGCTACCGACCATGTTGCGTAATGGATACTCTCCCGAGTTATCAACAGGAGTGATTGCTGCTTCCGGTACGCTTGGACAGATTATTCCACCGTCCATCGTAATAGTGCTCTTGGGTACATTAACCGGCGATCTATATTCTGCAGCGCAGGAAGCTCGTGCACAAAACGTAGGATGCACCGACGCCTTGACTTATTTAGGAAAGCCAGCAGTAGTGTCAGTCGGATCATTATTCCAAGCCGCACTTTTACCTGGTATTATGCTGGCTCTTTTTTATGCTCTGTATGCGTTTGGCTATGCGCTCTTTAATCCGTCCAAAGCTCCAGCTGTCTTGGGCAGTGAAGCGGCGTCCGATGTAGGAACAGCCAAACAGTCCTTGACGTGGTTCTTGGGCGTACCGTCGTGCATAGTCCTGACTGCGATTTTATTGAATCTTGGAGGAGTTGCCGGTAGCCAGTCACTTGTTATCGACTCTTATTCAGACATCGGTGAGGGTGCTAGCCTTAGAACCAATGTATCAGAGGAGTGCCAGGCTGCCATAATCGAATTGCACGGGCAAGAGGCCTGGGATACGGCTACAGCTCAACAAGCAGCGATCAACGAAGCTGGTGGCGTTGAGGACAGTGTGAAGCTAAATGATGAACAAATTGCCAATCTTTTAAAAGAAAAAATTGCATCTGCACCATTTATTGGGACAGGTATTATGACGCTTTCCGTGATGGTATTTACAATGTTCGCATTCGCAAAGGGCGTTGCCCCCGCTGCAGACTCTAGGATGCTAATAATTGGTACTCTAGGTGGGATACTGGCCTTGTTGGTTGATATTCTACTTATCAAACCGGATTCGTCAGCGTCAGTGACTTGGCTGCTGTTGGTTATACCAGTAAGCTTAATACTATATGGCGGCAAAGAAGCTGTAAAACGGCTTGCGCAGAACGAACTCATCCGAGTGGTGTTTCCACCCCTCGTTCTTATAATAGCTGTTTTGGGGTCTATCTTGGGCGGGATTACAAACCCAACACCCGCAGCTGCTTTGGGTGCCGCCGGGGCAATAATGCTGGCTGCGTATAGGTTATTGAAAGAAAACAACGGAACTGGAAAAATAATTATTAATTCTACTTTCGCTTTAATAATTATGTTACTTTTTGGCATAAACTTCGATTTAAGAATCAATACTGAAACTGTTTCTTTAGAAAGCTGGGCTGCTTTCAGTTTAGCCTATGTAGCTTATCTTTACGCCATTTGCGGACTTTTTTACGCCTGCTGGGTACTTTACGCAGCAAACGTTATGACGGCTGTAGTCCGGGAAACAAGCAAAGTCACTACAATGGTTTTTGCGATTTTGATTGGGTCGCAGCTGTTAAACTTAGTAGTGATTTCGTTTGGTGGCGAGCATTATATCCAGCAATTCCTGAGGTCCTTTGATAACGAATTTACGGTATTCCTTATCGTTATGTTGGTTTTGTTTATCCTTGGCTTTGTCTTGGATTTTCTTGAAATCATTTACATCGTTGTCCCGATTGTTGGACCTGTGATATACGGTGGAACGTTTGACCCATTGTGGGTCACTATTATGATCGCAATCAATTTACAGACTTCTTTCCTTACACCACCCTTTGGGTTTGCGCTGTTTTACCTTCGCGGGGTTGCGCCAAAGTCAGTAACAACTGGCCATATTTATCGAGGCGTTGTTCCCTTTGTGGTAATCCAAGTTTTGGGTTTGACTTTGCTTTGGTTTGTACCGTCTATCGTGACAATTGTTCCAAAATTACTAGGGCAGTGGTAACCAGTTGCAAGCTTGGGCTAAACTTTAAACTTGCGTAACTTTATATCTGACGCAGTAAGCGCTTCGCGCACGCTTTCAGCAATGTCAATTGCTTCTGGCGTGTCGCCATGCACGCAGACGGTGTGGATTTGAGTCTTTAAGCGTTTTCCTGTTTTCGTTATAATTGCTCCTTCTTTGATCATCTGCGCGATTCTCGGTCCTGCAATTTTAGCATTATGAATAACCGCGTCGGGAAGAGATCGATCTACCAGCGTCCCATCATCATTATAAGAGCGATCTGCAAATATTTCCCCTACCCATTTGCACCCAAGCTCCTTGACTGCTTCCATTTGAGCAGTTGCAGACAAAACCATGATTGAGAGGTCAGGAGCAGCAGACAAAGCGGCCTCGTAACAAGCGCGCGACATGATGGGGTCTTCACAAGCCATATTTGAGAGAGCGCCGTGAAGTTTGACATGTCGAAGCTGCGTCCCCGCGGCTGTTGCAATCGCATACGCTGCACCAATTTGATACCGGATTTGGTTTTGTAAAGTGCTGAGGGGAATATGTAGCCTATGCCGTCCAAATCCTTGAAGATCCGCAAAGCCCGGATGTGCTCCGACGCCCACAGAATTTTTTTGTGCCAAAGCCATTGTTTTCATCATGACGTCTGGATCTCCAGCATGGAACCCACATGCGACATTTGCCGAGGTAATAATATTAAGTAAAGCTGCGTCATTGCCCTTGTTCCATAAGCCATAGCTCTCACCCATATCTGCATTCAGATCGACTTCCATATTATTTCTCCTCGACTGTGAAATTGGCTGAGATAGCGCCACTGATCAACTGGTAGGATAAAAGATTATTCATGGTACCGGGGTCTCGCGTCAAAGGGGAGGTAAGTTCGCTTAGTCGTTTAATATCATTCGCAAATGATTTTTGTATGTCCAAAGCTTGTGAAAGTGTGATCATCTGAAAACTGACTTCTTTTCCTGGTGCAGTCTGGACAAGTTTTGGTAAATCGGCTGGGATAACTGTTCCGATACGGGGATATCCTCCGGTCGTTTGACATTCCGGCAAAAGTACAAATGGTCGCCCGTCACCGGTCATTTGAATATCTCCAACAGAAATGATTTCCGACAGAATGCTTAGTTGTCCTTCGGCTGCAAATCCTTCGCCATCAAAGTCAAAGGCAACCCCCATGCGATTCCCTCGTGAAGACCTGACAAATACCGTGTCGGTAAAGCGCTTGTGTTCTAATTGTGGAAATAGGGCGCTTTGAACTGAGGGAACAATGCGGATTATCCCCCCTCCGAAGCGGTTATGGGCCGCGAGGCCTATTTCCGCTACATTTGAGTTAGTTTTTTTCAATGGTATAAAATCGCCGGCCTGCAAAGCTTTTCCAATGCCACCTCTTAAATGTGCGGATCTTGAGCCAAGGAATGGTTTGGTAGCAATATCTGCCCCAAAACTTAGATACCCGTAAACGCCGTTTTGGACGCCACCAATTTTAAGTTCTGTACCTTTTGGTAAAAAATGTGTTGCATTCCAGCCCACTTGCTTGCTGTTAATATTGGCTTTCATACTGGCACCTGTAAGTGCAATTGTCATGTCAGTTTCTGCTCTAAAAATTCCGCCTATGCCTGCCATCTCGATTCCGGCTTGTGGTTTGCTATGGCTTAAAAGCGCACGGGCCTCATGAAGGGCTAATTGGTCTGCTGCGCCAGAAATTGACAAACCTTGTTCTAAGTACCCTGGCCGCCCCATGTCCTGAATACTGAGGCCAGGACCACAGGAAAGGATGCGTAGACCACTCATAAAATCTGACTTATTACAGCGCCACCGTTACCCGTACGATCTTTGGCCTTGATATGAGATAGATCTTTTGCGGTGATATCGCGCAGCGAGACTTCGTCCCCTGGACGCAAAGTAAAGGGGTTTATTTGATTTGGGCGGAAGCAATCAAAGGCACATTGCCCTATGTGACGCCAACCTGTTGGACTAGGAGCCGTAAAAATAATCAATTGTTTGATCGCTACGATTAATGCGCCTTTTGGCACTTCTCGGGTTAAGGTGGTCAGTCTAGGAATATTCCAATGATCGTCCAATTCGCCCAGATAGGGCTGACCTGGTGCGAAACCAATTGCGAGAACCCGCGTTCTGACTGATGTTAGATCTTTGATGGCGTCTTGAGTTGACAGCTTGGCCGCTGTTGCAGCTTCCTCTAGTTGAGGGCCATGCTCTCCTCCAAAGACGCAGGGAATTTCTAGATGACGGCGACCTCGTGGAAGGACCGCCTCATACCAATTCTGAGTATGCAACAGGCTTTGAAGGTCTTGAGTAAGTTCTTCATGCGAGGCTTTTTGAATATCAAAGCGCAGGTAAGCTGATGCAAGGGTTGCAGATATTTCATCAATGCAGGCCCAGTTTTGCTGACGCATAGCGTCGCAAAACGAAAGTGCTGCCCGATTAGAGGGCTCTTCTAGTTTATCTGAAAATTGCACAAGCATACCGTTAATGCCAACAGGTTTTATTGCAGGGAATGTGTTGGGTATGCTCATGGTCAGAATGATAGATTATTTGGTGCGCGGTGCAATTCAAAATCGATTATAAACTGCTTTAATCCAGTTTTGACGCGCTAATAACGGCCTGTGTCAAGACATCAAGTGTGTCGATGATGTGACAGTCAGAGCGCTGAAGTATTGAGCTTAAAAGTGAAAATTCAGAACAGGCCACGAGCTGAACTTTTGCGCTCCTTGCGGTTAGATCCTCGGATACTTTTTTGAGGATATTGGCAGCTTCTTTTGTTGGCCCTTCTTTCTTGATCAATCTAATGGCCCGCAGCATACAGTCGTCTGGCTCTGGCCAGA
>CAJWEI010000111.1 GCA_913031285.1 uncultured Alphaproteobacteria bacterium
TATCAATTCTCATGGCGACTGATGAAGGTGACTTGGTACTTGATCCGTTTATGGGATCTGAAACGACTGAGCGCGTCTCTAATGCGAATAAACGGTTTTCTTAGGGTATACCATACATCACTACTCTGGTGACCACGCGACCTCATGTAGACAGTTGGCCAATGTTTGCTTTACTCCACCTTCACGACCACTTTCCCAAAGTTGCCGCCTACTAGCAGTTGGTTGAAGGCCTCGGGTGCGTTCTCCAAACCTTCGACCATGTGTTCTTTGTATTTGACTGAACCATCCTTTAGCCAGCCCATCATGTCGTTCACGAACTCCTGATACAAAGATGGAGGGAAGCTATCAAAGATGATAAACCCCTGCATCTTTACTTTCATCCTGAGGATTGTGCCCATTATAGCTGGGCCCATATCTGATCCCTCTGGCAGGCCCGGCAGGTTGTACCAAGCCACCATGCCGCATACGGGCATTCGAGCAAACGGATTGAGCAGTGGCAACACGCCATAAAGCACTTTGCCACCAACATTTTCGAAATAGATGTCGATCCCGCTTGGACAGGCCTCGCGTAATTGAGCGGCCATATCATCAACCCGATGATCAATACAGGCATCAAAGCCAAGGTTTTCAACGACATGAGCACATTTTTTCGCGCCCCCAGCGATGCCGACAACGCGGCATCCCTTCAGTTTTGCAATCTGACCCACAGTTGCTCCAACCGGGCCTGTCGCTGCGGCAACGACCACGGTTTCACCAGGTTTTGGCTCACCGATCTTCAAAAGTCCCGCGTAGGCCGTATAGCCGGGCATGCCGAGAATACCCAATGTCCAAGATGGGTTTTCTGGGTTCTTTCCCAAGTTTATTACTTGCGCTCCATCGGAAATCGCATAATCCTGCCAACCGCTGCCCGATAAAACGTAGTCTCCAGCCTCGTAGCCATCGAGATTGGACGTCACCACTTGCCCAACAACCTGAGCTGTCATCACCCCACCGATTGCAACAGGTTCTGCATAGGATTTGGCATCATTCATCCGGCCACGCATGTACGGGTCCAAAGATAGATATACTGTGCGCACCAGCATCTCACCTGCACTGGGTTGAGGTATCTCGGTGGTAGCCATTTGCAGCGTGTTTTCATCTGGTTGACCTTTGGGGCGTTCTGCAAGAACGATTTGGCGATTGATATCTACTGTTTGTGGCATTGGGATCTCCAAGTGATGCAATTGTTGGAAACGATGTCATAGTTACTGAAAATTTAGAAGTCACATGTCGGCTCAAAAGCTCGGAATAAAAAGACAACTTGTCCAAACCGTGCTGTACCAAGCGGAAGATCTGAATATTTTTCTGACATTCCTGTAAGCCGCAGCATTGTGTGCATTGGCTCAAAGCATCCTTTTGCCTGCTTCATGCATTTTTTGAATTCATATCCATTGGAAACAGACTTCTTTTTTGCAATATTCGAATAGAATTCAAATTGCACAACTGAAAGAAATCAGATGAATTTGAGACAGGAAAGGCACACCCATGGAAACTGTCAGCTTTACCCAAATGAAAGATGGAACACGCAAGGAATATGAATTGCTGTCGCGGCTCGAAAAGCCGTTTCTGCAATTGACAGCAGATCGCGTGTTGAGCGAGCTTCGACGCGCGGGTGAGGTGACTCTGGAGGGATATAAAATCAGCCGCTTAGATCATGGATTACAATCGGGCACACGCGCCTATCGCGATGGGGCGGATATTGATTGGGTTGTAGGCGCTGTGTTGCACGATATTGGCGATGGCTTGGCACCGCAAAACCACGATCGTATGTCTGCAGAAGTCATTCGTCCGTTTGTGCGTTGGGATGTGGCGTGGACCGTTGAACATCACGGAATCTTTCAGATGGTCTACTACGCGCATCATTATGGATGGGATCAGAATGCACGTGATCAATTCAAAGATCATCCAGTATATCAAAGCTGCGCAGAATTTTGTGAGCGGTGGGATCAATCGAGCTTTGATCCTGAATATGACACTCTTTCACTGGATTTTTTTGAGCCAATGGTACGCGAAGTTTTTGGGCGCAAGGCTTATGACCCAAAGGTTGTTCAAGAAGGTTATATATCCAAGCTTATTCCAAACTCTTAAATGTGTTCAAAATGACTTGTAGTTTGTGTAATCAAACCAAACAACTGACTGACGTCAGGACTTCATTCGGAATAAATAAAGGACATTTTTTGGCTTTTCGAAGTGGTATGTCCGATTTGTCAAAGCGTAATTTGTAATGCGCGGTGTTTTGGCATAGCGGAAAAGTGTATTGCTTTATGCTCTAACAGCCAGAAATTAGATTTTTTGTAATAGCTCGTTTCTGTTTAACGGAAGACTTCTCAATCGAGCGCCTGAAGCATTAAAAACCGCGTTTAAAATCGCTGGTGCAATGATTGATGTTGCGGGCTCTCCAGCACCACTGGGGTAGGATCCATTTTCGACAATATGGATGTTTAGTTCTGGAATATTCATTATATTTTGCCATTTATATTTATCAAAATTTGTTTCGACTACGGCTCCGTTTGCGATCGTCAACTTTTCATGCAAGCAATTTGAAAGGCCCCAGAGTATGCTACCTTCAATTTGCGCTTTTGCACCATCTGGGTTAACAATTAATCCAAGGTCTATGGCGACAGTAAGTTTTTTCACAGTCACCGCGGCAGAGCCTGGATCCACATGCACTTCTGCGATGCAGGCTGAAAATGATGGGTTCGTTCTCTCTTCAGCGCCGGCAATCGCAATGCCATGCGCCGTGTTTTCAGGTAAAACACTTGCCCCATAATTGGCCAAACCTGATGCCAGTTTTAGAACATTAGCCAGTCGTTTCCCACCATTTATCGAAGCGCTTCTCTGAAGGGGGCTAACATTTAGAAACGGTTTCATACCAACAGGATATAAATTACTATCATCACCCCCCGCGTTCACCCCCTTGCCGTGAAGCATTGATAGTCGTAGATTAAGCGGATCTGCACCCACTGCATGGGCAATTTCATCGACAAAACTTTCTAATGAAAATACGGTGTAGTTATTTGCAACGCTCCGAACTGCACGCACGGGAACCGCATCTTCAAGCTGTTTGTGCCGGTATGCAATAACTTCAGTATTCTCAATGTCGTACCAATGATCTGATCCCGTCAAAGAAAATAATTGAAGCCGTTCGTCAGTCTCCTGCGCCTGTCCATTTACCACAGGTTTTATCAAACCAAATTTATCAAAAACAATCCAACCTGCGGCAATTTCATGGTTTAAACCTTTGATTTGATTTTTGCTGTCAACAAATGCTGATAATCTTTGGTAAGTTGAGGTGCGAGGATGTGCAAAAGCAAGATCATCTTCGCGCGTAAAAATTAACTTTACTGGTTGATTGGTTTTCAACGCGGCGATGCTTGCTAGTATGATAGCTTCAAATTCAAATTTTTTACCAAAGCCACCACCGATAAGGTGAGGATGGAATATAATTTTTTCTGCGGGCACCCCTGTATACATGCTTAAATACATTGGGATAAGAGGGCCACCTTGATGACTGCTATATACATGCAATTCCCCGCCCACGTACCGCGCCAATGCGTTAGCTGGCTCGAGTGGTGCATGAGCAACCATACTGGTTTGATAGTCCGCCTCAACGTTGAGTAATGAACTGTGGTCAAGATCATCTAAGCGACCGACAGTGAAATATTTGATCCCCTCACTTTTTGTATCGATCAGAGCCTTAGCACCATCCATCAATGTTTCTGAGGAAACATCCTTATTGGCATTTGTGATCCATTCAACATTAACTACCTTTGCAGCCCTCAAAGCGGCTGGATAGTTTTTGGCAATAACAACTGGAATGTCTGTAATGAAACCTCCTTGTTTTGCCTCGTCTGGAAAAGAAACTGGTATAGTAGTGATGTAACCATCTATGTTTTGTGCTGCGTTGTCGTCTATGCTGGAAATAGTCGCCCCTAGTCGGGTGGGAGGCACAATAATTTTTGCATATTGCATGTTTGGAACATAGGCATCTATTCCAAATCTTGCGTTGCCATTTAATTTTTCAGGTATATCAAGCGCTGGGATAGATTTACCGATAATCTTAAAGTTTTCTCGTGCTATCAGTGGCGCGCTCTCTAAGTCATCTTCTAAAATTTCATAATCAATTGTTGTTTCAGATAAAATATCAGAAAAGGTAATTTCTTGATCAAAAATATCGTCTATCACTTTGCTATCTGCAACGCGACAGTCCTCAAACTCTGATCCCATTAAGTCTGCGCCAGCCTCCAATAACACTTGTCTTGCTACTGCTGAAGCCCGAGACAGTTTATCGAACATTTCATGAATACTGTAACTTCCCCCAGTAAGCTGGCCTTGGTATTTTCCAAATGTTTGAGAATCCATCACGGGGTAATCAATGTCAACATTTTCCCAGTCTAGGCACAGTTGCTCTGCAACGATTTGGCTGAGTGCTGTTCCAACGTGTTGGCCAATTTCGGCCTTAAAAATATGAATTGTAGTCCGACCGTTTGATTCCATTGTAAACCACACAGAGGGTTCGAAATTGGCTGGCATCATAAGGGGGCTATTCGGGTTTAATAAATCAATAATCTGCTTGCCTGCAGCCATGCCGCTGGTTGATATTAAAGCGGTAGCTCCTACCATGCTGGTGCTTAATAAAAACCCTCTTCTGGAAAATTTCGGTGCCATCAAAATTTGCCCCCGCGCTTGATTTCTAAAGCAGTTTTAATCGCTTTTTTAACCCTAACGTATGTCATACATCGGCATAGATTTCCTCGCATTGTGATTTCTATATCTTCGTCAGTCGGGTTTTCATTATCTGCAAGTAAAGCGGCCGCTTGCATAATTTGGCCGGAGTGACAGTAACCACATTGCGGCACTTGCTCTTTTTGCCAAGCTTTTTGCAATGGATGATTGGATCCTGGATCGAGCCCTTCAATTGTTGTTATGATAGCATCTTCAACATCGCCAAGCCGGATCCTACATGATCTCATGGCTTCCCCATTAATATGGACTGTACAGCAGCCACAATACCCACCGCCACAACCAAACTTTGTGCCAGTCAGTTGCATACTTTCCCGCAAGACCCATAGCAAAGGTGTATCTGGCGTATCATCTACAAAGTAACTGTTCCCGTTCACTTTTAACATCGCCATTGGCTTGTTCTCCGTTACTCATTTTTTTGAGACACTGGTTGGTACGTTTCTTCGAGATAATGGAAAACTGACGTTGCCATAATATCCATTAACTCTTTAGATTTGAATCTTACTTTATTCCTTTTGAGGACCCGTATAACGGATTTAGAATTTCTTCTAAGATACTTTGAATGTATGCCAATCATACGATCATCAAAAAATACCATGTCACCAGATGAAAATTTACGTATCACAGGTACCATTGTCTTATTCCAGTCAGTGGCACCTAAACGAATAAGTGATAAAGCTATTTGTCTCTGATGAAGCCCTTTTTTCTCATCGGGCGTGTAATTTTGCGTTATTTTGTAAGAAGTCCAGGTGGTTGAATCGGATAAAATAGCTCCAGCACTTTTATTTTTTTCTTGATTTTTGACGGAGCCTTTTACTGTCTGACCCCCATGACAAGTTCCGCAACCCTCGCTTGGTTGCTGAAATAACATTTCGCCAATTTTGAAAGAAAGTGATTTATCTTGAAGCTCTCTAAACTGAAAAGGTGCTGCAGGTTCGGTTGATCCGAGCGTGGGTGGTAAAAGAAAAAGTACCAGTGCAACTGTTCGCGTCAGCAATTTACCGCTCCATTGAAATAAAAACGAGATTTATCATGACAAGTGGATATCATCCATCGCATCATTTTTGTACCGATTAGTCAATTAAATAGTATGCAAAATAGTTGATGCTACACAAAATATTGCTTGCAGAATTCTTTAAACAGATTGTTTCTCTTAAACGATAGTCGGGCAATAAAATAATAGCATCAGAAAATGCCAACTAAAAGCATTGGAAAAGTTTATCTAACTGCCATAACTGTAGACCAAAATCCGACTATGCATTAACATTTATCATGGACCACCGAATGGGGGCATTCCAGCTTTGTATTTGGCGCTTATTGTAAAAGTCGCCAACAATCGGTCCCATGACCAAAGTGAGAATAAAAAATGCTGTTAAAAACAAAAATCTTAACTTTATTTATCACATCATTTCTTATTATTGGTTTAATCTTGTTGGCTCAGAATTTTCGGGCACGCTCCATAATAGAGGAAACAGCAATTTCAGAAATTGGTGCTGCTCATGAAATTATTTGGGATAAAATATTACAATCTGCAAACCGAGAATTGAAACTTTATGCATTCAAGGGGGAGCCTGGAAGTACTTCAATTTGGGGTCTGAGGGGGTCTCGGAGCCCGATATCGGCAATCGAAACAAGAAAACCAAAACGTATTAAGAGGGCTATAGGGAAGTACTTTGATGCCTTAAAAGAGGAAAAAATTTTAGATCACCTACTCATTTATGATGAGCAGAAAAATTTAGTATACCATTTTGGAGCAGAAGAAGCAGGTTTAACGAATAACATTCAACTAGACTGGGGAACTGCGCTAGAGCCAATAGTTTTTGCAGGAATAGACTCCAAAATTGCAGTTCAGTTAGCGTTTCCGATTTTTAGCAACGGACGTAAAGTAGGAACCATTGTGTATGCTAAAGAATTGGATGAATTGGCTGAACGTTTTGAGTACGATACACAGGCCAAAATCATAAGTGCATCTGATATTTTTAAGATTTCTGATCGATTACTGCCAACTGAACAAATTGCTGCTGCGACATTCTTATCTAATTTTCTAAATACAGGACCAGCGTACTCCATTAGCACCTTACTATATCCAATCGGCACCTCAGTTGTTACTCTTAAAATTGTAAAGGATATCACGGCGACTGTGAATGCAAATAATACCAGTTTCGTATACTCATTAATCGCAATAGCTGTCTTCATGTTTGTAATCTCTATCATTGTATTCTTTATTCTTTCGCGCGGGTTTCAACCTCTTAACTCGGCAATCCGAGCGCTGGATGCTCTCGCAAATGGCGATATGTCAGTTAGCATTGAGCAAAAACGAAACGATGAAGTCGGACAAATTTCCTTAGCAGTGCAAGCGTTTCGAAAAACCGCGTTAGAATTCGAACACATGAAAGAAAAATCTCGAGTTGAACAAAATAAAAAACGTAATAACATATTTCGGGCTTCAGAGGAAATGGTGTCTCTTTTACCGGAACAGGTTGGCCTGAAAATCCGTAATGACATATCAAAAATGCAGGATTTATCCGAGAAATCGACGGAAAATAAAGGGCTTTTTAATGCTACTGAAGATCAGTCTCTAATGTTGGTTGAGAAGATTTTTTCACGGCTAAGTACAGAAATCACGGATCAGTTTTCCAAGCAACGCAACCTTACGTCAGCTTATCAGCGTTTCGTGCCAAAAGAGTTACTTGAGAATTTAAACAAACAAATAATCACCGAGATATCGCCGGGAGACCATATCCAAAAAGACGTGAGTGTTCTATTTTCAGATATTCGCTCTTTTACAACAATTGCTGAATCACTGTCAGCAGAAGAGACCTTTTTATTGTTGAACAATTATCTCGCTATGGCGCTTCCGGAAATTACGGCGAAAAATGGTTATATCGATAAGTTTATTGGTGATGCAATTATGGCAATTTTTACAGATCACCCAGTCAATTCAGTTCTAAGCGCGGTACAAATGTTGAAGGCTCTAGAGTGCTTTAACGATACTAAATTAAGTAGCCATATTGAACCTCTCAAAATTGGTATTGGGATCAATTCAGGCCCTGTAATATTGGGGACCCTGGGGACGGCAAATCGCTTGGAAGGAACTGTTGTCGGCGACACTGTAAATATTGCAGCGCGCCTCGAGAACCTAACTAAAGAGTATAGATGCCCGTTGTTGATTAGCGAGGCAACGTTTGGCTCTTTGATGCAAGGTGACAATTTAGATTTAATTGACAAGTGCCGTAAATTGGATATCGCCGAAGTCAGGGGAAAGTCTGATAAAGTTGCAATTTACGAGGTCTTTGCTTGGGAAAAAAGTGATATAATTGAGGCTAAAATTTTCTCAAAAGTTGAGTTTGAAAAAGCGATTTCAGCCAAAATTAATGATGATGTTGAAACCGCCATTAGGCTTTTTGAAGCTTATTGTAAAAATAACTTGTTCGATACTGTTGCTCTCAATCAGTTGGAATTGTTGAAATCGTAAAAATAGAAAGTTCTTTTCTTAATCGAACTGCTCGAAAAGGATCAATATGGAACACTATCCTTCACTGTAGAAACGTTTTCCTATTCAAAAACATTGTCAACTAGACCTTACTCTCTCAGACGCTCCTAGAGGACGGATAAATGATTTGAGATGATGTGTCGTAAAATCAATTTGCATGCGCAGAAACGCGTTAAATTGGGTGTTAGGGGTGTGAGGGCTATTTTAAAATATTGTTCAAAAACAGAAGCGGAGGTATGGAATTTGAATACTCAGCCCTTAGCCAAAGTATAAGCGCCGCAAAGAAATGCATTCTTTAAGTAGACAGGCAATTTCTCAGGATACCCTTCGAGTTCCTTTTTGGCAAAGTTAGAAAGTGCTACTGGACTGACAAATCTGGTGGTACATCCATCCACTAGCTGGATCAGAGTTTCGATTTTAAAAGATACGGCTCCACCGGCCATTC
>CAJWEI010000112.1 GCA_913031285.1 uncultured Alphaproteobacteria bacterium
CGTGTACAACGCTGGCTGCGTCTGTGAGCGCGGTTGTTGTTACACCTGCATCGTTGGATGTAATAGCTGCGTCAACACTGGCGTGTACAACGCTGGCTGCGTCTGTGAGCGCGGTTGTTGTTACACCTGCATCGTTAGACGTAATAGCTGCGTCAACATTGGCATGTACAACGCTGGCTGCGTCTGTGAGAGCCGTTGTGGTTGCAGCTGTCTTTGCGCTGTCCAGCTGAGTTTGCGAGTACGACACGGTGGTGTCGTCAGAGCCGCCACAAGCTGCAAGAGAAACTGCCATCAACGTGAAGCCACTACCTTTGGCAGCGCGCTGTGCGTTCTTGGACTCCCAAGCCCTAATGAGCTTGCTGGTTGCTTTCAGCGCAGCAGAACTTGGCTTAAAAGACGCGGGTTGTTGGATGCTCATATCTTCTTTCTCCAGACGTTTATATGTTCCCCATGTATTAACCACGCGCCAAAGTTCTATTCAATATAATAAATTCTATTTAAAATTACTGCATAAACAGCTAAATATTTATGTTATCTTTTAATAAAATCTATAATAATTTCAATTACTAATAGCATTTAACCTTTTTTTTGATTCCCGGAAGCCTCTGTTTTCATGGGTTTTAAACTCCAAATAAAGGTTTGCATAATATTCTAGCTAATGACAGGATAACCAGAACGAATCCCAATGTGGCACCATCAACAGAGGAAACTTGGCATGACATCTAGAAGTACGGCCTTATTTACATTATTGTTTGCTCTATCGGCATGTGGAGCACCAAAGTATTCTAGCACTAATCTTAGGTCTGAAATAAACGGATTATCAAAAGTAATACCGCGCGATTCAGGACAGTCTGCGTCAGCTCGCAAGTTATCAGGTAACCTCAAATCTGATCTATATAATGCGATACTGTATTCGCCTGAATACTTGTCCGCTATGAGCACAGTAGCCGAGACAAAGAGCCAAATTTTACTAGCTAGTGCAGATCGTAAACCTCAGATGTCCGCAAGTGCTAATGCTGGTCAAATAGTTAAAAATGGGGCTGGTGCATCCTCTACCACGGATCATGGAGCAAGCGTTAACCTGTCGGTGAGCCAACTCATCTTTGATGGCGGTGCCAGTGTTGCCAGAATCGACGTCGCACAGGTTAAATCTTTTATCGCTGAGATAGACGTGGAAATGGTTGCCAATAATACAGCCAAGGATGCCGCTGCTGCTTGGGTGAACCTCACTACGCTAAACGCACGTGACAAATTACTGCAGACGCTCACGTCAAAAACTGAGAAAATGCTAACGCAGATGGAAACACTGGTTACGAGTGGGATGATCGATAAGAGTGCAAGTGCCTCCGCAGAGATAGCTGTGCGGGCTCTTTTGCTAGAAAAAGCCAACATAGATGCGCAAATTGCTGCGGCATCGGCCAGTTACATGGTATTTTTTGGGAGTGTTCCAAAAAATCTATCAACCCCGCAATCACTTCTCACATCAGCAGACCTCAACCAAATTCAACGCAACTGGAGCAGTGCACCTATTCTGCTGCAAACATCAGCTCAAGTATTAGCGGCCAAACAGAGCCTTATTGCCGCTCAAGGAAGCGAAAAACCAACACTCGGCTTCAAGGCTGGCGTATCTTCGCCGATGGAGAAGGACGAACGTACGACCTACGCAATCGGTGTGGAATTAGCGTGGATTTTAGGAGATGGTGGCCGGCGCAAAGCAAATACCGCAGCCCAGGCTGCAAATCTGAAAGCGGCCGAACATAAACTAAGGGGGGCCAAGCTGGCTGGAAAGAGAGAGTTAGATACCGCTCTCAGCAGACGGACCACCCTCATCGCTTCACTGAAAACACTCGCCGCACAAGAGGTCTCATCGCAAAATGAGCTAAAAATCATGTGGTCACAACTCCCAACCGGCCAAACCTCGGTTCGCCAATTAATTCAAGCTGAAGAAAAAGCATATCGGACTTCAGACCAAAAAATCTCAGTGGCATCAGAGCTGCTAAAATTGGACTTTGAAATGCTTGCAAGCTCCGGCCTGCTGTCTAAAAAGCTCGGGCTTAGTGCAAATAAAAAAACAACTAAGGCAGAAAAATGACGTCTGTGTCCGGATCGAAACCAATCGAAAATAGCGCTGGCGATTACTATGCTAGCGAGCTTGATGTAAAAATTGACGAACTCTCCCCAGGGGCCGCCACTAAATCTTCGGAAGATAAACTGGTACAAACGCTCCAGAGGTTCCTCAGGGACCAAGGCGAAGCCTACAGCGAAGCGGCGATAAGAGATCTTCCTGCCACTCCGAGCGATACGTTTTCGCCTGCGGAAATGGTGAGCGTTTTGAGAGAGATTGGATATGTCGCAAGTTTTGGCAATATTCCTGCAAAAAAACTATCGCAAAGCCATTGTCCCATGATAGGATTTTGGGTGGATGGTAGCTCTTTTATCCTGACAGATATCAAAACTAACGGAACAGTCAAATTTGCGAGCACCGAAAACAAGCTTAAGATCAAGAAAATGTCGAAGGATCAATTTGCGGCTAAATTTTCCGGTCACCTTATTTTAGCACGTTCAGAAAGTAAGGCCACCGTTAAGTCAAGCAAAAGGTGGTTCTACTCGGCATTTGCTCAAGGCAAGTGGCTATATATCCAAGTGATTTTAGCAGCCACTATGTCCAACTTTTTGGGTGTCTCAACATCAATCTTTGTGATGGTAGTGTACGATCGGGTTGTTCCAAACGAAGCAATCGAGTCTTTGATTGCGCTCTCAATCGGCGTGATGATAGCGCTTGGCTTTGATTTTCTAACAAAGTCACTGCGCGCAAACTTCATTGACCGAGCCAGTAAACGGGCGGATGCGCGTATGTCGCGCATGGTTTTTGACAAAATTCTTACTCTTCGTTTGGATTCAGGAAATCAAAGTTCAGGAGCTGTGGCAAGCGTCGTTCGAGAGTTTGACACTCTTCGCGAATTCTTCACTTCTGCAACTCTGGTTGCGATCGTAGATTTGCCCTTTATCTTCTTCTTTGTCTATGTGGTCTATCTTATCGGGGGTAATATCGCGATTGTACCCCTTCTGGCAGTCCCCTGTGTACTGATCATAGGTGTTGCGATCCAACCAATCTTAGCGCGCCTGGCATCAGGCTCTATGGAAACAGGCATGTCCAAACAGGCCGTCCTTGTTGAGACGTTGAACGGCTTGGACACAATTCAAGCTACGGGCGCCGGGCGCTTGATGAAAAATCGTTTTGAAGTTGCGACAATCGATCAATCAGAGTTGGGACTGAAGGCGAGAATATTCTCGCAGTTCGCCATCAACTCGGCGGCCTCAATTCAGCAAATCTCCCAGGTCGCAACAATCTTTTACGGGGTCTTTTTGATTCAAGCTCAACAGCTGACCATGGGCGGGCTAATCGCTGCGGTTATTTTGGGCGGAAGAGCTCTGGCACCATTGGGTCAAGTTGCATCAGCTTTGACACGCGCAAATTCCGCACGCCAAGCCTTTCGCTCTATAGACAAATTGATGAACAGAACAGATGGTGTAGAGACATCCGAACAGCGTTTAAGCAGGCCTTTTTTGAAGGGCGACATTGAATTCGTGAACGTCTCCTACACCTTTCCTGGAGCAAAAAATGCGCTGATAAAGGACTTGTCGATTAAGATTCCTGCAGGTCAAAAAGTGGCGGTTCTGGGTCGCATGGGTTCCGGAAAATCTACTTTCGCAAAACTCTGCGCGGGCCTTATCCAACCCACAACCGGATCGATACTGTTGGACGGTATAGATTTACGTCAAATTGATAAATCTGACCTCCAACGAAATCTCGGAGTTATGTTGCAAGAAACTTGGTTGTTTTCAGGTACTGTACGCGAAAACATTCAACTGGGCTATTATGAATATGATGATGAGCATCTTTTAAAGGTTTGCCAACTCTCTGGCACAGATGATTTTATTAAGGGCAATCCTGCCGGATATGATCTGAAAATCAAAGAGCGTGGTGTTGGATTGTCGGGGGGGCAACGTCAGTCAATAAACCTAAGCCGCGCACTCCTGCATGAGCCTAATATTTTGATACTCGACGAACCAACAAGCTCGATGGATTCATCCACAGAGGCCGCTATTTTAAAGCGCCTTTCTGACTACCTAACTGACAAGACTATGGTTGCGGTCACGCATAGAAACACCCTTCTCAACCTTGTTACTCGCGTCCTCGTTATGGACCAAGGGAAGTTTATCGTCGATTCCCCGCCTAATGAGCTGAAAAAATAATAGTAAGAGAACGTAATGCCCAAATCAAAGTTTGAAAAACTATCCCGAGAAATGGAAGAGAGAGAGGGCTTTGGCAACTCGCTCATTATTTTTGTCATTGCGGCCTTGATTGTCTCAGTGGTGGGCTGGGCCTCAATAGCGGAATTGGACAATGTAACCCGCGGGGATGGGAAAATTGTATCCACCACACAGAACCAAATGGTGCAGTCTTCTGAATCTGGCGTAATCTTATTACGTTCGGTGGATGAAAACTCCTTTGTTAAGGCAGATGACGTGCTTTATGAAATCAACCCAATAGAATTGCAGTCGGAATTGGACAAACTTCAGCAACGTGCCGCTACCCTTTTTGTAAGAGAATTTCGTTTGCAAGCTGAAAGTCAGGGATTAGATTTTGACCCTGACGCTGCGATGATAGCCCAGTCCAAAGATACCGCTACGACTGAAAAAGCCCTGCACCTTGCAAAACGCAAAGAACTTTCTGGCATCATGTCAATTCTGAGTCTCCAGAAAATTCAAAGGGAACAGGATCTAATGGCCTCTGAGCAATCGTTGGAGACCTCGCGCAATATGCTGGGGCTAATCGAAGATGAAATCACCATTATTGCCCCTCTGGTACGTCAAAATATCATGCCAGAAACGCGACTCCTTGAGCTGCGCCGTGATGAGCAACGTATGGCCGGCGAGATACAAGTCACAATGACGCGTGTTGCAAATGCCAAATCGGCCATCCTGGAGGTTGAAAACGAGATTTCAAACAGCCTCGACAGTTATAAACGCCGCGCATTAGAAGAGCTCAACACAGTTGTAGCGGAATTAAGTGAGGTAAATACGCTCGTTCCTGCGCTGAAAGAACGGGTCAAACGCACTGTGATCCGTGCGCCCGTCGACGGCATAGTTAATCGGATTAATTTTCAGACTGTTGGAGCTTATGTCCGCGCGGGCGATGTAATACTTGAGATTGTTCCGACAGGTGAGGCCTTGAAGCTTGAAGCTAAAATTGATCCCAAAGACATCTCAAGCATCCGCATGAATGACTTTGTTCGCATTCGCTTGAGCGCTTACGACTCCTCTAAATATGGTGCCATTGACGGGTATGTCACCAGTATTAGCCCCGATGCGATAACAGACACGTCAAGCGGTGCTGGCCAATCTTACTACTTGCTGGATATTTCCATCGACAGTGGTATTACTCTGGAAACCGGAGAGGAAGTTGTGCTGCTTCCTGGCATGACAGCCACAGTTGATGTCGTCTCTGGCAAGCGCACGGTTCTCGACTACGTTTGGCAACCTGTTTCTAAGGTGAAAGATCTGGCTCTTCGTGACTAAATGGTCGGTGTTAGAGTATACAAAACAATCAACAAGGTTCTTGAGAATGACAATTAAAGACGAATTGCTCGTTTTGCGGGCCGTAGACACTAAGTCGATACTCTTCCCATTCATGAAGAGTATCAGCAGATGGGAATTGCTTCTTACGATAGCGGAATTAGATGGTAACCCAGATTATGGCATCTGGAACTATATCGATATGCTGAATACAAAAACAGAGAATCCCATGACGCTTTATGCTTTCCTTAAACTGAAGATTGAAGAGGGAAGCCTGGTGACAACAAAGAGCGAAAAGAAAAGTCGAAAATCTCTTAAGCTAAGCGAAGATCTGGATTTGGAATTGAAAAAATTCATGATGAACCGAGTGTCTCCGCGCTTACCTGAGGTAACAAACATCTCAATTTAAGCGAATATAAAAATTGAAATTCGCATGTTTTTAACTCTTGTTTAGTGCGTCAAAAATGAAACATATGGCACAATTTGAGGATTTTGGTGTTGTCGATGGTCGTGGTTTTTATTATACGATTAGATCGGACTTAACACTCGATAAATACCAGGTTTCGAAAAAAATAATGTTTGGAGACGGGGCATGAATGTGCAAAGTAGCAAAATAAAAAAAGAGGCGGAAATGGAACAAGAACCTTCCGAGATAATGACAGTTGATGATTTGGACTACAAAATTAGCGAAATGTCTGATCCTGCCAAAGCCCAACTTTCAAATATTCAGTTCGTTAATCAACAAATTCAGCAGCTGCAAAATGAATGGGCTGTCGCTGATACTGCGCGTCTTGGCTACCAAGCGGCACTTAGAGGAGAACTGCTTAAAAGCAGTCGTGAGTAAGACCGTTTCATGGCAAAGAAAATCAATATTGATGGCATTGAATATGATTTAGATAACCTAAGTCAAACTGTAAAGGCTGTCTTAGAGAAGATTCAACACGCTGATACACAGATTCAGGAAATGACAAACCTTTATAATGTATTAACCCGCGCCAAAAAAAGTTATATTAGGGAATTAAAACGAGAAATGATCGAAGGAAAGTCGGGCGTCGATATTGCTTCGCTTTTTGACTAAACTTTAAAAGGAAACGAAATGCCTAAAATTACAGTGGATGACATTGAGTACAACACTGAAGACTTGACAGACAACGGCAAAGCCCAGCTGGCAAGTCTTCAGTTTTTAGAAGTCCAAATGAGAAAACTGCAGAACGAAATTTCTGTCTATAAAACTGCACGTAATTCATATATCGCCGCTCTCAAAGCAGAGCTTGCAAAAGCAAGCTGACCCCTTACTCTTCACAAGACCTAAGAAACCTTAATCTGGGAGCATCTGTGTTGCGATGGTGACTAAGCTTCTCAAGCGAACGGCATTTCTGATAGCCATTCCATTTTTAATTTGGACCGGCTATTGGTCAGCTTTTTCTTATTTAATTGAGCATGGCTTGTCTCTGGCAAGCCAAAATACGCCAAGTTCTAAACCAACCGTTCAGTTTGAAGTGGCCGCAGTGACCGGCTATCCTCAAAATTTTTCAGTCGGGATTACCGATGTTGAGTTCGGCACAAAAGACAGTGTCACATGGGCGACCCCGCAAGTTTTTTTTGAGGCTAAAAGCTATCTACCGAATAAGGTAAACCTTGATTTATCTCAGCCTCACAGTATCTCTGGGGCGATTGGATCGCTTGAAATAGATGCACGTATTGCAAATTTAATTTTCCTTTTTCAACCCAACATGCAGCTTTCTCTCGGGAGACTCGACGCTCTTTTTGAAGACGTGAGCTTTTCCTTTGAAGGGCAGTTGACCACAAATATCAATAGAGTTTTTGCGCGCGTTGAAGCATCGCCAAACGATGACAATACCTACCTCTTAAATGCAAATATTGAGAATTTTGATCTGTCTAACCTGATTGTTGATTTGCCAGGCGGTTATCAATATATTCAAAATTTATCATTTAAGGCCGACGTTCTGCTCACGCGACCTTTGGATCGGTTTGTTATCGATAATTATGCACCTGCACTACAAAAGCTGCTTTTGCAGAAAGCGCAAATAACTTACGGCACAACATCAATTTCACTGGATGGAACGCTTGCCTACAACACGGCAGGAACCCTCGACGGAAATTTGAATGTGACAGTGCAAGAATGGAAAAGCTTATTTGAGCTGGCAAAAGGGTTAGGCTACGTAGAAGCTGATCTTGAGGAGTTTTTCTACTCAATCCTTTTGGACCTCGCAAAACAAGATGAGTCAGAAAATTCGTTGAAAATCCCGTTAATCATTCGGAACAACAACATTATTTTTGGCGCTTTGACTTTAGGCTTTTTACCGTAAATCTCTGAAGAAAATCACACACTTTAGAATTTCAGCGCTACCAACAAGCGACGGTCCTTGCCTAACCAACGCTCACAAAACTTACGTTCACTTGCAATGGCGTCTGCTTGTTTCAATACATCACGCACTTCATGTAGTAATTTTCTGATCATAGCTTGTCTTTGTTTTACGCAAGTATTTATCAACTGGAGTGATAATGTGTGGGAATATATTTGGATACATCAACATATCTGCTGCGCATCTATGTGTTGTTTAATCTGTTCTCGCTCGCATTGCTGCGCATCACAGCTCTCCACTGCACTGCAGTTAGCGGTAAAATCCACATTACATCGCTAGGGAACTGAATGCCAAAAGTAGGCGTGCTCACATCAAAGAAGTCAATTGTACTGTCAGTTGTTCTGTGGCCAATACTGGCTGTTATACCACGCCACAAAGGGTATGATGCGCAAATACTGTACGTTTCTTCGCTGCGTTCAACACCAAACAGCATTACACCATATGCGTCAGCGTAACTTGCAGACAAGGTAAGTGGTTTTTTCGCCAGCTTTATTGTCACTTTTGCCGTTAAAGATATTTTAGTAGCAAGTTGATTTTCTACTGCTTCGCCAAACGTAACGTCTATTGCGCTGTGTACTCCGCTTAGGTGAATAGTGTCATACCCAAGCAAAAGTTGGTTTTGCATATAGCTTTCAGCAAAATAACGGTTAACTCCGAAGCTTGCTTCGCTGTGGCTGTTGTCCCCACTTGAGTATACTTTGGAGATTACAACAGTAAG
>CAJWEI010000113.1 GCA_913031285.1 uncultured Alphaproteobacteria bacterium
TAAGAAGTGGTGGGGTGATCCAACTAGCCCAGACATTGCACAAGACGGGATGGACCCATTTGGGAAGACCTCAATTAGGCGCAAAGTAGGTTCAATCTTCAGTGAAAATGATCAATTTATACTAAGGACCCTCTTTTATCCGTTCAGTGTTCGTTTTGGTTACGTTGAAGAGAATGCAGAGCAGTTCAGAATTGATCTTCAAATGATAAGATCTATGATGGGTAAAATGTTTGATTTCGAAAAGACGATTGCGGAACAAACACAGGTTGATCCAGAGCAGTTTTTGAAGTCAGGCTCATATTTGTATCTCAGATCAGGAATGATTGAGCGGTGGAAGACCTTAAACAAACATCACACCTATCCAAATATGATAAAGCCATTGGAATTACAGTAGAGCAATCACCTTCTATTTCCCCTCAAGAACGACTCTGACAGTCCCACCAATTCAATCTTCAATCCTTGGACATTAATTGGAGTACAAACCCGTCTAACCACTGGCTGGTTCAGTATTACTATTATCAAGCTACAGCTATAGTGAAACCAACTTCATCCATTTTGTAATCTGCTCCATAGAATAACCTTGTCCATAGTTATTCCCAATTGAGCTGACTGACCTCCAACCACCAATCTGATCAATCATATCCATTGGACACTCTACAGCCTCCAGACGGTCTCTGAAGGTATGCCTGAGACAATGTGCAGTTAATCCATCAAAGTCTTTCTTCAGCCATTTATTCAAAGCAGCAGAAGCATGATCAGCTTTGCACTTTCGATCTTTGATATACCTTGGGAATAGATACTCTCCATCTGACCATTTCATAGCTTCTTCCATTGCCAATCTGGCGTATCCAACTAAGGGCAAAGTCCTCTGGCTGCTCCTCGTTTTTAATCTTCTGGTAGCATTAGGACGGATATGGATCAGGTCTTTCTCCAGGTCTATGTCCTCAAGTCTCAATCCAACAATTTCTGCAAGTCTACAACCTGTTTCTCCTAAGAGAGGCATCAGGAGCTTGATCTGACTGCCTGAGGCTAGAGCTTTATCGTATCCTTGTTTGAGTTGCTCATTGGTAAACACACCACGTTTGAAGCTATCATCTCCTTCTCTTTTGATAATTAATCTGGAGAAAATATTACGTTTGTCCAAGTCTAGTTCAGCATAAGCATAATTGATGATGGCAGAAAGGCTGTTGATACGTCTTCTGATAGTAGCTGTCTTGTTCACTTTCATTTCTAAATGACGAACAAAGAGCTTTGCATCTTCACGTGTGTACTGACTGATGTCCCTGTCATCTGCCAATGAGGTGAAGATAGCTAGTGCCACTCTTGGTGGTTTCTGATTGATGTCTCTGAAAGTAAGGTATTCGTCTGATATTTCTTTTTACCTAAATGACTTAGGTTAAAAGCTAGATACGATATATGAAATATTAACAGGACTTATTATCCCTGTCGTTCCACTCCAAGAACCCTCTAATACATCACTAAGACGTTTTGAGTATGCAGCTGCTTCTTCAGGACATTTGGAGAGAGATTGCCTGATGAATGGACCACAGGCTTTAACTGCGTGTTTTGGCAAACGTCTATTGTAATAATACGTACCCTGAACGACAGATTGTGTACTGAATGTGTGACATGACTGTATTCCTCGATGAATAAACATTAAGGAATTTCAGTAAGTTATTCTGAATTATGGTGCGGGTGAAGGGACTTGAACCCCCACGCCTTGCGGCGCTAGAACCTAAATCTAGTGCGTCTACCAGTTCCGCCACACCCGCATCTTAAGCCGTACGATTCTATTTACAAACATATGCCCGATTGCAACTATCAAATACTTCTTTGATAAGCGAGGGGAAAATGCAAAAAAATTTATTACTCAGAAGTAAACTTGTATCAAGTAAAAAATATCAACTTAGGCTCTTTTCAATTGTAATTTTTGATTAATAATCATCATTATCGATACAAATAAAATATTTTTTTGACTAAATTTTAGGCATTATGATGATTTAATAGACATTAAATCTTCTCTATGTCAAAACAGAAGTTTAAATAGCAATTGGAAGTTGTACCCCAGTCTACGCTATGTTCAGAGAGTTTGATGTTCTTATCGGAGGCAGAGATGAAAAAAATTGAAGCAATTATAAAACCCTTCAAACTTGATGAGGTAAAAGAGGCTCTGCAAGAAGTCGGAGTTCAAGGCCTCAGCGTAATTGAGGTCAAGGGCTTTGGACGCCAGAAAGGTCATACGGAGCTTTATCGAGGTGCTGAATATATAGTGGATTTTTTACCTAAGGTAAAAATTGAAGTTGTTCTCGATGATGATCAGGTAGACGCGGCTATTGAAGCGATTGTTAGCGCAGCCAAAACTGAAAAAATTGGCGATGGAAAGATTTTTGTAAGCCCCGTTGAACAGGCCCTACGCATTCGTACCGGTGAGACTGGTACAGAAGCTATATAATCTTTAACCAAACTAAAAGGAAATTCTGGAATGAGCACTCAAGGCGTTCTCAAAACAATTTCTGATGAAGACGTAGAATACGTTGACATCCGCTTTACCGATCCTCGGGGAAAGTTACAGCATGTAACTGTGATGGCAGACCAAGTCGATGCTGACTTCATTGAAGAAGGCTTTATGTTTGATGGTTCTTCTATTGCAGGTTGGAAGTCTATTGAATCGTCAGACATGAAACTGATGATGGATACAGAAAGTTCTTATATCGATCCGTTCTATGCGGAAAAGACAATGTGCATACATTGCTCGGTCGTTGAACCAGACACGGGGGAAGCATATGAGCGTGATCCGCGTGGTACTGCTGAAAAGGCGGAGGCATATTTGATTTCGTCGGGTATTGGCGACACCGCTTTTTTTGGGCCAGAAGCAGAATTCTTTTTGTTTGACGATATTAAATTCTCAAATTCCATTAATAAAGTTTCCTATGAAGTTGATGCTTTAGATGCTTCTTGGAACACAGACAGTGATTATGAGATTGGCAACACTGGTCATCGTCCGGGTGTCAAGGGTGGTTACTTCCCAGTAAATCCAATCGATGATGGGCAAGATATCCGCTCAGAAATGTTGTCAACAATGAAGCGTTTGGGTATGAAAGTGGATAAGCATCACCATGAAGTGGCTTCATGTCAGCATGAACTTGGGTTGATATTTGCTAGCTTGACCAAACAAGCCGACGAGCTACAAAAGTATAAATATGTGATCCACAACGTTGCACAGGCCTACGGCAAATCTGCAACCTTTATGCCAAAGCCGATTGCGGGCGATAACGGAACAGGAATGCACTGCAATATGTCGATCTGGAAAGATGGTAAACCACTTTTTGCGGGTGACAAATATGCGGACTTAAGCAACGAAGCTCTATGGTTTATTGGAGGTATTCTTAAACACTCTAAATCGCTCAATGCATTTACAAACCCATCAACGAATAGCTACAAACGTTTGATCCCTGGCTTTGAAGCTCCAGTTCTGCGTGCTTACTCAGCACGCAACCGTTCCGGTTGCGTTCGTATCCCGTGGACAGAAAGTCCTAAGGCAAAACGTGTCGAGGCTCGTTTCCCTGATCCATCTGCTAACCCATACCTTTGTTTTTCTGCTCTACTTATGGCAGGTCTTGACGGCATAAAAAACAAAACTGATCCAGGCGAAGCTATGGATAAAAATCTCTATGACCTTCCAGCAGAAGAGCTTGCAGACATTCCAACAGTCTGCGGCAGCTTACGAGAAGCTATGGAGGAGCTGAAAGCTGATCATGACTACTTGCTCGCAGGCGACGTTTTCACAGCAGACCAAATAGGTGCTTACATTGATCTTAAAATGGAAGAGATTGAAACCTATGAGCACACCCCACACCCAGTTGAATTCGCAATGTATTACAGCTGCTAGGGACCATCAGTTTTTAAGATAAAAGGAGCGCTAAGTGGCGCTCCTTTATGAAGAGACAAATACTACTTTTGTTTCTTGCGAATTTAGCCAAGAACATTTGAATATTAGGTAAAAAGTCAGACATTTTTGAAAATGTTTTTTCAAAGCTCACCAATCATTATAGCGATGAACCAAAAATGGTAGATAATTGGGACAAAATTATCAAATTTAGCTGCACAAATTAGTTGTTTGCCCTGTTCATCACTGTCCTTGACTGCAACAATTCTCTTAAGATCAGGTTTTTCAAACTTCTCCACTTCGTCATCACTTATTTTTGTATTCCGCAGTTTCGAAATATGCAACAACTCTGAAAGTCGTTTGAATTAATGATGCCGCATGGCACAAAGATATCATTTCCCAGCAACACGACAACGGGCGAAAATCATTAACATAGATGGAAAAAGGTTTAAGAACCTTTGCTGTTTTTCTTCATGGAGCTTCTAAAATAATACTAACTAAATTACTATATTACTGTAATTAACATCTTCCGAAATTTTGGAAACATGAGTAACAACGTCTGAAAGACTATGAGCTGTGCAAAAATTTTAAATAGGCAAAAGTAAGGTTATAATGGCTATATTTAAAAATCTTTAGTCGCCAATACATACATTAACTTAAGACTTTAAACCTAAGGAGTTTATTATATAACAAAATAAATTAACTAGTTTTAAGGAGTTTGTAGTGACAATAACAACATGCGTCTTTGATGCCTACGGGACTCTTTTTGACGTAACGGCCGCAGCTCGAATTGCCGCTTCCAAGGACGCAAATAGCGCCTTTGCCAAAAACTGGCCACGTCTGGCAGAAATATGGCGCGCAAAGCAGCTACAGTATACATGGCTAAGAGCCGTGACTGGTGAACACACTAATTTCTGGGACGTCACACAGAACGGCCTTGATTTCGCACTCGAAGCATTGAGCCTCCAAGATAATCCGGATCTTCGCCGCCGCCTTCTACAGCTGTACTGGGAGCTACAGGCCTACCCAGAAGTTCCCCAAATGATGCAAGATCTCAAAGCGAATGGAATGCAAACAGCTATACTATCAAACGGCTCACCAGATATGCTAAATGGCGCAGTCAACTGCGCAGGATTAAGGGATGTCCTAGATGGGGTATTGTCAGTAGAAACTGTAGGGGTCTTTAAACCACACAAAAGCGTTTATGACCTGGTCGGAGATCACTTTTCCTGCTTAAAAGAAGAAGTTCTTTTTGTATCTTCGAATGGATGGGACGCTGCTGCCGCTTCAGGATACGGGTTTCAGACGGTTTGGGTGAACCGTTCGGGCGACCCTATGGATCGTCTGCCGTGGATACCTCAGTATAGCATGACAGATTTGAACGGAATTGCGGCGCTGGCGTGCGCTGACTAAAAAACAAGGAATTGATTATATGAATATTGATATGATCCATGCGGCAGCGGCCCGGCTTGAAGGTAAAGCACGTAAAACTTCGCTTTTGTCATCTCCTCTTCTGGATGAAATAGCTGGCAGACAAATTTTGATAAAACCAGAATGTCTGCAACACACAGGAAGCTTTAAGTATCGCGGTGGATATTCCGCAATTTCAGCTTTGAACAAAGACAAATGCACGACTGGCGTCATTGCATATTCATCAGGAAATCACGCTCAAGGTATTGCGCTTGCTGCCCGCCAGCATGATATGCAAGCCGTCATCATCATGCCAAATGATGCTCCTGCAATCAAAATAGCGAACACCAAAGCGCTTGGAGGCAGAGTTGTTGGCTATGACCGTGCCACCGAAAACCGTGAGGACATTGGCGCTAAGCTATCCAATGAACACAACCTTACCTTGATTAAACCTTACGATGAACCACAAGTCATTGCTGGACAGGGCACTACAGGTCTCGAAATCGCAGAACAAGCGGCAGAACTTGGTGTAAACAAAGCCCAAGTTCTAGTGTGTTGCGGGGGAGGCGGCCTGACAAGCGGTATAGCACTTGCTTTGGCAGAGCATGCACCTGAGATGACTGTCCACCCGGCCGAACCAGAGAATTTCGACGATACAGCGCGATCTCTTAAAAGCGGCGAAAGGGTCGCAAACGAAAAGAGCTCTGGTGGTATGTGCGATGCGATTTTAACTCCAACACCTGGAGAACTAACCTTTCCTATTATGAAATCGCACTGTCCGTCTGGATTTGTCGTCAGTGATGAAGAGGTACTAACGACTATGGCGTTGGCCTTTCAGTGCCTCAAGATTGTAATTGAACCTGGTGGAGCAGTCGCTCTTGCAGTAGCACTTTTCTGCAAGGATACACTCGAAACAGACACTGTCATAGCGGTAGCCTCTGGAGGAAACGTCGATTACCAGATGTTTCAACGCGCGCTCAAGACCCTGAACTAGGGTTTGCAAACTACTTTGACCGGCCATAGCCTCACGCTTTGCACTTGTACTCTATTGTAGAAAGCTTAAACGAGACAGTGCGTTGGCTCTAAAGAGCTACAGCAGGAAACATATATCTATGTATTACGTCGATCTTGGCCACGCTAAATTGCATTATTCCGACAATGGCGATCCAAATGGCTTCCCACTTGTATTTGCCAATTCACTTGGAGCCGATTTGCGCCTTTGGACGCCAATCCTTCCACTCTTGCCAAAAACACTACGAATTATACGATACGACAAAAGCGGTCATGGGCGCTCTTATTCAAGAAGCCGAAAGCTTACAGGAACATTTAAAGGTCAAAGATTGTGTGTTCGTTGGACTTTCAAGCTGTGGAATGATTGCGCAAGGTTTAGCAGTTAAACGTATCGGCCTCATACGCGGTCTGGTTTTGTCAAATACAGCAGCTTAAAATTGGTCAAGCTACCATGCGGGATGATCGTATTGAAGCTGTTAAAAACAGGTGGGATTGAGGCCCTTGCAGACCATGTTGTAGCGCGCTGGTTCAGCACAAATTTTCGTGATATAAGAGAGCATGACCTATGGAGAAATATGCTGGTACGTCAACCCGACGATGGCTACATAGGATGTAGTGCAGCTATCTATGGAACTCATTTTTTCACCCAACATCAGGCTTACGATTGCAAACACTTGGCATCGCCGCATCCGAAGACGGATCTACTCCACCCGATCTTGTACGCGAGACAGTAGATCTTATTACTGGTTCTAAGTTTCATCTTCTCCGCGGCGCTGGACATCTACCTTGTGTCGAACGATCAGATGAATATGCAAAGGTTTTAACTGAATTTTTAACAGATATCGGTCATATTTGACTTTTTGCTAGTCCATGGCTGTGGGGCGGTGGCGTCTGATGCTTTCGGAAACTCATGCCAGCTCTTTAAAATTACGCTCACCGTATTTGTACCGTCTGCCTGTCATCCCATGGAAACAACCCAATCGTTTATAGCATGTGACGCTGAACAGGTATAGAATGCCGTCATATATGTAACAAGCTTAGTGACCACTCTTTTCGGTCACTCAAAGGGAGACTTTTCAATAGCCGAAGTCGCA
This sequence comes from uncultured Alphaproteobacteria bacterium, assembly GCA_913031285.1. Taxonomy (GTDB): domain Bacteria; phylum Pseudomonadota; class Alphaproteobacteria; order Rhodobacterales; family Rhodobacteraceae; genus LFER01. Next base: position 7,402 of record CAJWEI010000113.1, read on the forward strand.
AAAGCTGCACTTGATCTTATAAAATGGCTTGTTTTCTGTACGCTCAATTACCCCGCTACGGCATAAACATTATCGACTTTCTCAATGGGCTACATGATCAACTTTATTGCGTAAAATTCTCATGTAGCAAGGCCGTCTTTTATTTGGATGCTCTAAAACGCGGAATAGAGAACCGTTCTATCACGATTGCACAAAGGAAGTTTTCAATTATACGATTTCAACTTACAAGAAAAGGCTTTGAAGCCTCTAACAAGTCATATTCCCTGATCGCGTCTATTAAAATGCAAAACATACTATACCTGTTGCGACTATGGTCGCACCATTCCATCTCAATATCAGCTTGACTTAGTTACCGATTGGCCAGATATCTATAAAGGTTCCTTAGTCTTAGGGCACTTCGAAGCAACATCCAATGCACCAAATTTGGCAGATTCACTCAATCAAAGATCAAAGGAACGTTAATGGCAGGCTCAGTATTTGATAGCCGATTGTTAAGCGTTCTATTTCCAACAAAAAAAATTTTTCAGCTATTCACGAATACAGAAAAGCACAATTCGCCTGAATTAATCGAGCTTGATCCCATTTATCAACTTGCAAAAGTCTCTCAATTTGCACTTTCTGGTGTTTATTGTGCGAATGCAGTCTTATGATGCGGCAAGGTGCTATCGCAAAACAAACCCCATCCAAGCCTCGCAACTGGACCGTCTTTCTTGTTATAATAACCGTGATGCTTGACTCCATGGGGATTGGCCTGATTATACCCGTCACCCCAGCCCTTTTACTAGATGTCTTGCCGGATGCCACGCTTGCACAAGCAGCGCTTTGGGGCGGGGTTCTGACTTCAATATATGCTTTCATGCAATTTCTATTTGGCCCGTTTTTGGGAACGTTATCTGATCAAGTCGGGCGCAAACCTGTTTTGCTAATCGCCCTGTTTGTTATGATAGGTTATTATCTTGTAATGGCCTTTGCTGAAAGCCTTTGGCTACTTTTACTCGGGCGTTTGATCGGGGGTATTACAGCCGCAACTCATTCAACTGCGACCGCCTTGATGGCAGATATTTCCGCGCCAGAAGATAAGGCCGCACGGTTTGGTTTATTAGGTGCAGGCTTTGGAATGGGATTTGTTTTGGGCCCTATTCTGGGTGGCATTTTGGGTG
>CAJWEI010000114.1 GCA_913031285.1 uncultured Alphaproteobacteria bacterium
ACCCCCGACCCCTTGATTCGTAGTCAAGTACTCTATCCAGCTGAGCTACCGGTGCGTCAAGCGCGGTGTAGGCTAGAGACTGATGGTTTGCAAGACTAAATAAATCAATATGAGCATCTTTTAAGTAATGGCAGATTTCGCAAATTTGATTTTGCAATTGGATGCGGCAACAGCGCATGCCGTGCTTAAAAAGAACAATCCCAATGTCTCCACTACATCCTTGAAGAAATCCCTTAGACTTAATCGCGGTTGTTTAAAAGTACAGGCATCAATGATAGTACCCCTAATGCGACCAAAGGAAAAAATATGTTTGGTGTCAAAATAAGCGATAAATCTGGATCGGCACCTCGATCAAAAACTTCTCCGAGCCCCACACCTATCCAAGTAAAAACAACAGCGGCGGGGAACATGCCAAAAAAAGTTCCAATAATAAAATTTTGTAACTTCATTCCAACACTTGCAGCCAAGAGATTGAGAATAAAAAACGGGACAATAGGGATCAATCTCAGCGATAGGAGCACGGATAGCTCGTTGCTTCGTAACCGTTGTACAATTGCCTCACTTCGACCCTCGAGCCTGTTCAACCGACGCAGCATAAAATCGCCCAGTCCCCAGCGTACTATAATGAACAGGGCCGTTGAACCAGTTGATGCCGCCAACACATTCAACACTGTACCAAAATAAAGTCCAAACAAAAAGCCACCTGTGATCGAAGCAACCGTGGACCCTGGAAGTGAAAGCGCCACAATTACCGAGTAGCACATCACAAACATTATACTGAGCATTATTAAATGAGACTGTTTGAATTCCAGCAATTGTGCGCGATGCATCTTTAGAGTATCAAAACTAATATAATCTTGGACAAGGTAAGCTCCCAGAACGGCACCAATTAAAACAATCGCGATTACAGTAATGCGTTTTGCTATACTAACTTTGATATTGCCCTCCTGTCTCGAAAATTGATGCTTTCTTGAAATTTACTTTGCTGGATTATAGTCCAAAATCAAGATCCATTATTCAGCGTGTCTTTTCTAATGCTGTCGCCATTCACTTATCAATAAAAACAAATTCGTCATCATTCACCGCTCCCCGAAAATAAATCAAACAGACATCAATTTAAAAATGTATAATACATATTAAAAACTGCTGCATAGGTTTGACATATGCGTCGGTTAAGCCTATAGGCAGGAACTGTTAGATCACCTCGGCGCGAATCCACTGCGGGCCACCAATAAAATCGGAGTATTGGAGCGATGAAACGCACCTATCAACCCTCTAATCTGGTCCGCAAGCGGCGCCATGGTTTCCGTTCGCGCATGGCAACAAAAGCTGGCCGCAAAATCCTGAATGCGCGTCGTGCGCGCGGACGTAAATCGTTAAGCGCCTAATCGGCTGATTTGCGTGTGACACGATGGCACTGCTGGTTATAAAGTTTGACTTGTCTTAACGACTACGCAGGAGATGGATCACTAGAGGTGTCCTTTTTAATAAACGACAGCAAAACGCCGTCGATCCAACGTTTAAAATTACGTAGTGATTTTTTAGCTATCGCTAAAGGAAAATACTTCCGATCGAATGCACTCATCCTTCAAGCAAGAGAACGGGTAACAGGGTCACCCATTGGAATACGCGTCGGTTTTACTTGCTCCAAAAAGGTGGGTAATGCGGTTGCAAGAAACAGCGCTAAGCGTAGACTGCGCGAAGCGGCACGTATTTGTTTATTCCAACTAGGCAGACCTGGTTGGGACTACGTCCTTATAGGACGTTCTCAAAAAACTCAGACAGTTAACTTTGACGAGCTTCTGCGCAATTTGTGTGAAAGTATTCAAAAAATTCATGAAAGTTCGTCTAAATGACCCCGTTGGCCTATGTTTTCTCGCTTCCAGTCAAAGGGTATCGGCTTGTATTTTCGCCTTGGATGGGTCGAAGTTGCCGGTTCGAGCCGACTTGCAGCGCTTATGCACTTGAGGCCCTTTCCAAACATGGGGGCATCAAAGGGAGTTGGTTGACGCTGCGCAGAATTGGTCGCTGCCATCCTTGGGGTGGAATGGGCGTTGACGATGTGCCCGACTGAGTCACACACTTGTATTAAAACATTTATGGATATGTAAGGTAGTAGTGCTTGACACTGAGACAGACATACCAACCCTTCTAGCATGGGCACCCTCGACCAAGGTGTTTAAAAAACTGTTCAAGCGGCTCGTACCAAATGTGAGAGAGGTGGTCGAGAAATATGGGACGATCGAGCCTCGTGCTCGATAGCTGGTCTGGCTATCAGGTGGGAAAGATAGATGTACTTTTCTTGCAGCCCTACAAAAACTGCAGTGGCGGGGTCTTTTGCCAATCGATATTCTGGCTTGTAATTTGAACTAGGGTCAGCCTTGCTTTCCAGCGATGGTTTTGCCTGAGTTTTTAGACCGCATGAATGTGTCCCACCCCATTGAATACAGATACACTTGCTCGTTTGTGGTCGATAAAGTTTTACACGGCAACACCTATTGCGCAATTTGTTCACGCCTTAGACGCGGCAACTTCTACAGAGTCGCAGGCGAAGAGGAATGCAGCTCATTCGTTTTGGGAACTCACCGCGATTACATTCTTGAGACCTTTTTCTTGAACCTTTTTAATGGTAGTTATCTAGGGACAATGCCAACTAAACTTATAAATTACGAAGGCGATTTATTTGTCTATCGACCACTTGCCCATGTCTATGAGAAAGATTGCGGAAAAGTTGCGCAACTCATGAGCTATCCAATCATTCCCTACGACCTTTGCAGATTTCTGGATGGGCTTCAGCGCTAGCAAGTCAAACAAATGCTAAATGCATGGGAAGCGAATAGTCCAGGCCAGCGTCAGACTATATTTCAGTCTTTGATGCACGCGCATCCCTCGCATCTGCTAGACCCTAAGCTTTTTGCTTTTACAGCATTGACGAGACAGACGTAACCGAAATTAAAATCATATTAATTGGAACCACTATGTAGCACGACCAAAGTCGTGAATATTTTGTTCACCAACAAACATGGCAACAAAACTGATCTAAAAGGTTCAGTTATAGGGACGTTCGCGATACAAAACGGCAAATCAGTCAATCTGCTCTTGACCTTTGGTCGCTGACATCTTTTATCCCTCACTAACAGAACTCTACTGGGTGACAAAAGCATGGATGATCAAAACAGAAACCTTATTCTAGCATCCGTGCTAAGTTTTCTAGTTATTATAGTATGGTTTGTTTTATTTCCGCCCCCTGAACCAGAACAAAGACCAGTCGAAGAAGCTGTGTCAAACAAAGCAAATGATGTTGGTGGCGCTACTTTGCCAAGCGTGGATACAATTCATGCCGAGATAGCGCCTCAAACGATATATTCAGATCAAGAGGCCCCGCGACTTGCCATAGAAACTGAAAAACTAAGCGGTACTATTTCTTTGAAAGGTGGTCGAATCGATGACCTTTCTTTGCTTGGATATAAAGTTGAGCTTAAAGAGGATGCGGAAAATGTAACTTTGCTGCGTCCAGTTAGCCAAGAGGGCGCTTATTATGCAGCCTATGGCTGGGCGGCTCTGTCGGGTGTTGAACCTACGCAAGTTCCAACTCCAGAAACACTTTGGACGGTCCGAGGCAATGAAACTTTGACAGCCTCGTCACCGGTAACACTTGTTTGGAGCAATGGAAGCGGTCTTACGTTTAGCCGAGTCATTTCCGTAGATAACGATTATATGTTCACAATAGAGCAAGGCGTGCAAAATAGCTCTAATAAAGAAATTGAATTACGCCCTTACGGCTTGCTTCGTCGGTCTGGTGAACCCGAAGATCTAAAGAATTTCTTCATTTTGCACGAAGGGCTTGTGCGGATGTCAGACGAAAACTTGGTCGAAGACTCATACGACAACATGCGCGACTATGCTTTCAATGACCGCGAAGGCACCAACGCAGAGCGCATAGAAGTTGCTAAGGATGGCTGGATTGGGTTTACCGACCACTTCTGGATGACGGCCCTTGTCCCGCAGGCGGGTAGTTCCTTCCGCTCGACGGGGAAATATTATGAAGCCGCTGATATTTTTCAGGTTGAAACAGTCCTTCCCAAAGTTTCGATTGCAGTAGGCCAAAACACATTTGTTAAAAGTCAGTTCTTCGCAGGGGCAAAAGACTGGAGCATAATCCGCAAATACGAAAACCAAGGCGTCAAAGGGTTTCTGGATAGCATCGATTGGGGTTGGTTCTTTTTCCTGACCAAGCCGATGTTCTTTGTACTACACTGGCTGAACTTTTATATCGGCAATATGGGCTGGGCAATTATTGGATTGACCTTGTTAATCAAAGCACTTTTGTTCCCTCTAGCCTATAAGTCATATGTGTCGATGGCCAAGATGAAAGAGCTTCAGCCAGAAATGGAAAAACTGAAGGAAAGTGCCGGAGATGACCGTCAAAAGCTCCAGCAGGGCATGATGGAGCTTTATAAGAAGGAAAAAGTAAACCCAGCCTCTGGCTGCTTGCCGATCCTCCTCCAAATCCCAATTTTTTTCTCGCTTTACAAAGTGATTTTTGTCACGCTGGAACTACGCCACGCACCCTGGATTGGTTGGATCAAAGATCTGAGTGCACCGGATCCTTCGTCAATCTTGAATCTTTTCGGAATTCTACCATACGCCCCGCCTGAGCTTGGGCCAATTGTCGCGATCATATCACTTGGCATTCTTCCAATCCTTCTTGGAATTTCGATGTGGCTTCAGCAAAAACTGAACCCAGCCCCCACAGATGCAACCCAGGCGATGATTTTTGCTTGGATGCCTTGGGTTTTTATGTTCATGCTAGGTACTTTTGCCAGTGGCCTTGTTATATACTGGATCGCTAACAACATGATAACATTTTCACAGCAATATCTGATTATGCGGTCACAGGGCTACAAACCAGATGTGTTTGGTAATATAATGAAGAGCTTCCGCAAAAAGATCGCTGATAAAAAAGGATGACCCATGGCAAATCTGACCGAAATTTGGCGTCATCCGATCAAATCGCATGGGCGAGAATATCTTGAAAAAGTCGACCTGACCAGAGGAAAAACATTGCCTTGGGATCGGGCTTGGGCGGTGACCCATGAGAAATCTGACGTAGATGGAAGTAAGTGGGTCCCATGTCAGAACTTTAGCCGAGGATCAAAGGCCCCCATGCTGGCCGCGATCTCAGCTATATGGGACGAAAACAGCAATAAAATGATACTTAAGCACCCTGACTTCTCCGACCTTTTCTTTAATCCGGACAATTCCGAAGACCAAAAGCGGTTCATCGAATGGGAAAACCGACTTATACCTGGCGACAGAGCCCAGTCTAGCCGCCTAGTGAACGCCAGGGAGCGCGGGATGACCGATACTGATTACGCCTCAATAAGTATTGGTAATTTCTCTTCGCACCGCACGGTCGAGCAAAAACTTGGCCGGAAATTATCTCACCACAGGTGGAGGTGTAATTTATGGCTCGAAGGACTTGCCCCATGGGAAGAATTTGACTGGGTGGGTAAAGAAATCTCTATTGGTTCTGTCACCTTTGAGATTCGAGAGCGAGTACAACGCTGTTTGGCAACAACGGCCAACCCGGATACAGGCAAGCGGGATGCAGATATACTTGGCACTCTAGAGACATGGGGACACCGGGATTTTACTGTCTATGCCGTAGCTAAAAATGATGGAACGATTAGTGTACAAGATCCTGTGAATGGACTGTGATGCAGTTGCCCTTCCGCCTTACTCAAGAGCCTGATGATTTTTCCAGCAAAGCAGGACGAAAACTGTTCACTCGGGAAACAGATTTCCTCAAGGGTGTTGTTGCCATGTCAGGGCTACCGCCCGATGATCGCCTCGAAATATGTTTTGCGGGCAGATCCAATGTTGGCAAATCAACGCTTATAAACGCCGTCACAGGGCGTAAAGCTTTGGCACGGACATCCAACACACCGGGTCGTACTCAAGAGATTAACTTTTTTACTATTTCTGATAGCCATTATCTCGTCGATCTTCCAGGCTATGGGTATGCCAACGCGCCGCTGCCCATTGTTGAAAGGTGGCAAAGACTTCTCAAACAGTATTTGTCAGACCGCCAATCTCTGCGCCGTGCATTTGTACTCATTGATTGTCGCCATGGTGTAAAAGCCGTAGATGAACAAATACTGGCCCTGCTAGATAGTTCGGCTGTAACCTTTCAGGTGGTCTTGACTAAAGCGGATAAGGTCAAAGAAACCGATCGTAAAAACATTATTTCCCAGGTATGCAAAGCGCTTAATAAACACTCAGCAGCCTTTCCAGAATTGATATTAACCTCTTCAGAAAAAGGGTGGGGAATTGACACGCTTAGAAGTGTGATCGCCTCACTGGTCTAAACGGCCTCTTGCCTCTTGTCCTGCAACTGTGTGAAGAATACTTGATAAAAGGACCGCTTTATGAAAAAAAGAGATGGCACTCAAGACTGGACCGAGACGGCACGGACCCTATCGCAAGCGTTGCCCTTTATGCAGCGTTACGACAACGCCATCGTGGTTATCAAACTAGGTGGGCACGCTATGGGCAGCGACGAAGCCATGCAGATGTTTGCCCGCGATGTTGTATTAATGCGCCAAGTGGGGATTAATCCAGTGATCATCAACGGCGGTGGACCGATGATCAACCATATGTTAGAAAAGCTCAATATCCAATCGGAATTTGTTAACGGGAAACGCGTGACCGATCAAGCAACGATGGAAGTTGTTGAAATGGTGCTCTCTGGAAATGTGAATAAACGTATTGTGCAAGCAATCAACAATCAGGGTGGGTTAGCTGTTGGTTTGTCAGGAAAAGACGCAAATCTGATTTTATGCGAACAGGCCGACAGAGAACTGGGCTTGGTCGGCATTCCTACCACGATAGATCCAACAGTTCTTCAAACGCTATTTACCAATGATATGATTCCAGTAATTGCCCCTTTAGGCGCAGGCAAGAACGGTGAAACCTACAATATCAACGGCGACACAGTCGCAGGCGCAATTGCGGCATCCCTCACCGCTGACAGGCTTTTGCTATTAACTGATGTCGAAGGGGTCAAAAATGCAAAGGGCGACGTCATCGCAGAATTGAGTGCGGATCAGATAAAAGAGATGATTGCAACTGGGGCTATTGCCGGAGGGATGATCCCAAAAACAGAAACTGCCCTTAGTGCAATTGAAGGCGGTGTTCTAGCGGCGGTTATACTGGATGGTCGTGCCCCAAATGCCTGTCTCTTAGAACTCTTTACCAAACAGGGTGCCGGTACAATAATCCGCCCAGATTAGATATCTTTTGGAAAAAACGGCTTGCGCTTTTGCTAAGTGGTACTAATTACTTAGTATGGAGCACGAAGCAACGATTAGACTTGTCCTATTTTTAGGTCTCTTTGTGGTCTTTGCAACTTTAGAGAGAATTTCTCCCAAGAAGAAAACTGACTATTCTGTTAGCTCGCGATGGCTCACCAATTTTTCAATAACGATTTTGAACACTTTTTTATTGCGCGCGCTGGCAATAGTGCTGCCATTTCTAGCTGTCGGCGCGGCCATAGATGCCAACGCAATAGGCTGGGGACTTTTTAACATCTTAGACTGGCCCATATTTCTGGAAGCGACCATCTGTATCCTATTGTTTGATTTCATTATTTGGCTGCAGCACTTATTAACGCATAAAATACCGTTTTTGTGGCGACTACACAGAGTACACCATGCAGATGTGGATTTTGATGTCTCGACAGCTATTCGTTTTCATCCTATCGAAATCGCCTTATCTATGATTTTGAAAATCGGCATTGTTTATCTCCTTGGTCCAGCCGCATGGGCCGTTGTGGTTTTTGAAATATTGCTCAATGGCAGTGCGATTTTTAATCACGCGAATTTGGCAATGCCCGTGCGGATTGAGAAATGGTTACGATACCTAATTGTCACGCCAGATATGCATCGCATCCATCACTCGGTTAAACGCGAGCAACACGACAGCAACTATGGGTTTGCTCTCTCTATTTGGGATCGTATTTTTGGGACCTATTCCACATTAAAGCAACGCGATATCGAGGAAATTATTGTTGGGCTTGAATGGCAAGATCACAGGCCCACCAAACTTGGATGGAGTCTTTGGCTTCCCTTTATGCGCAAATGAAGTACGAAGAGCTTTTATTTCAACTCTGAAGATAGCACTCCAGAAAGCAGTACAACTCTCTTATTGACCGCGCCGCATGAACCTAACTTCTAGCCTCTCTTTCGACAGAGCCAAGAATATCTTGACAACGAGGCCAACCCGTTGGACCGCTTGTCTAAGCGGGTTATTTGTGCGTTAGCGAACTAATTCGGGGGGTCCGATTGTCCCCCTTGCTGGAACACCATTTGCGCACTTTTTCAGCTGGACACCACGCCCAAACAGAATGTGTGTATCACCGTTGCGGCTTTTGATATATTACAAAAATGGACTGTTCGTCACAATTCATGGAGTAAATGCGTGTAAAGTTTATGGAGATTTAACCTCTACT